>NZ_JBEXLC010000141.1:0-23200 GCF_040609795.1 Nocardia sp. NPDC004604 | reverse complement strand
GGGCCCTCGGTTGTGTCGCGCATGTGGCGTTCGTATGGGCTGTTTGTGCACACCGACTGGTTGGTTAAACCCGCTGCGGCCGCCGCACATCCCCGTTTGGTCGGGGATGTGCGGCTGTTGTTTTCGTGGTCGGAACTCAGTCCAGTGCGCCGAGCACCGGCGGCAGCTCCGCGGTGTGCACCACCGCGAGTCGCTGGGTCGCTCGGGTCAGTGCCACGTAGAGGTCGTTGAGCCCGCGCGGTGATTCGTCGAGAATGCCCTGGGGTTCGACCAGATAGACCGCGTCGAATTCCAGACCCTTGACCTCGTGCACCGTCAGCACCCGGACGGATTCGCCAGCCAGCCCGGTGAAATCGGCGACCAGCGCGTGCGGTGTGATGACCGCGGTGGTGCCGGGTCCGGTCTCGGCCGCGACCAAATCCGCTACCGTGCTGCGCAATTCGCTCGGTTCGACGCCGTGTGCGCGTGGTTTCACGCCCGTCTCGCGTACCGACCGCGGCACGGCCGCACTCGGATCGATCGCGGCGAGCACATCGGCGGCGACCGCCATGATCTCCGCGGGGGTCCGGTAGTTCACGGTCAACTCGGTGCGCTTCCACCGTTGCGCCACATAGGGTTCCAGCATCGCCTGCCAGGACGACGCGCCCGCCGGATCGCCGGTCTGGGCGACATCGCCGACCACCGTGACCCACCGGTTCGGAATGCGGCGCATCACCATCCGCCAGGCCATCTCCGAAAGCTCTTGCGCCTCATCGACGATCACATGGCCGTAGGTCCAATTGCGGTCGCCCGCAGCGCGTTCCGCGGTTGTCTGCCGGTTGCGCACATCCTGACGTTCGGCCAGCTGGCTGGCATCGATCAGGTCGTAGGCCATCAAGATCTCCGGATCGAGTTCGTCCTCGAGATCCTGTGGGGCCGAACCGGTCAGGATGTCGAGCGCGTCCTGGGCCTCGGCCAGCTGCGCCCGCCAGCGGCGGCGGGCGCGTTCGCGTTCCTCGGTGTCGTCGATGCCGAGCAGTTCGGCGAGCTCGTCGAGCAGCGGTGCGTCGGGTGCGCTGAACTCACCGTTGTCCGAGCGCTCCAGCTCGGCCCGGTCTGCCGGGTCCAGACTGCTCGCGGCGCGGTCGAGTCGCTTCGGATCGGCCAGCAGTTCGGCGAGCACGTCCTGTGGTGACAGGATCGGCCACAGTTTGCCGATGGCCGCCTGGATTTCCGGGTCGGCGCGCATTTCGTCCCGGATCTCGGCGAGATCGGTTCGGCTGAGCAGACTTTGGCCCCCGGACAGATCCGCGCCCATGGTCTGGGCCAGCTGTTCGGTGAGTGCGTCGATAACCGAGGAGGCGAAGATCGGGCGGGCCAGATTGTGCGGACGCCGCGATGAGCGCGCCCGGCCGCGGGCCTTGGTGGCGATCTTGCGGTCGAGGGTGACCGGGTAGCCGTCGAAGCTCAGCCGGATCGGTTCGGCGGGTACCTCCTGACGGTCGCGCACCGCCTGTTTGAGCACCTCCAGCATGGCCAGCGAGCCCTTGATCTCCCCGGCGCCCAGCGAATCCTCGCGGGTGGCCTTAACCCCCGGATACAGATCGCCGATGGTGGACAGCAGCACACCGGTCTCACCGAGCGAGGGCAGCACCTGGCCGATGTAGTCGAGGAAGGTGGCGTTGGGACCGATGATCAGCACGCCGCTCTTGGCCAGCTGCTGGCGGTAGGTGTAGAGCAGGTAGGCCGCGCGGTGCAGCGCGACGGCGGTCTTGCCGGTGCCGGGACCGCCCTGGACCACCAGCACACTCTTGTGCTCGGAGCGAATGATCGCGTCCTGCTCGCTCTGGATGGTCTCGACAATGTCGTTCATATGGCCGGTGCGGGCGGCATTGAGCGCCGAGAGCAGCGCGCTCTCGCTGCCGACCCCGCCCTCGCCAGCGGTCACACCTGCGGTGCGGGCGGCCTCGAGGTCCAGGTATTCGTCGTTGATGGCCGTGACCCGCCGATTGCGGGATCGGATATGCCGACGCCGGACCACCCCGTCCGGGGCGGCGGTCGTCGCGAGATAGAACGGACGGGCAAGGGGCGCACGCCAATCCAGCAGCAGCGTCTCGTAGTCGTCCTTCTCGTCGAGGATGCCGAGGCGGCCGATATAGCGGTACTCGGCATCCGAGTCGCCGTCGAGGTCGATGCGGCCGAAACACAGACCGTGCTCGGCGGCGTCGTATTTGGCCAGGTCCTCGGAGTAGAGCTGGCTGAACGATTCGCGTTCGGTGCGGGCCTGCGGGGTGCCACCGGTTTCCAGCAGGACGGTGCGCAGTCTATTCGTGGCGTATTCGCGCATACCGTCGAGTCGTTCATAGAGCACCGACAGATATGTCTGCTCCTGGTCGATCTCGCGGTTCCGCTCGGGTGCGCCGTCGGGTACGGCACGGTCCTGAGTGAGACGGTCGGGCAAACTGAACTCCTTGTCACCGCGATGAGCCGGGTGCACACGCAGACTACGTTGCCCGCGAACGCTCGGAAAACAGAGTTGTCGAGTCTACTGCTGGTTCGGCGTGCTCGCTGTAACCGCAGGTAGAGGGTCCGTGAGTGGATTGTCCGGGACCGGGATGAAGTGTTGGACGACGGGAAACGGATCGTAGAAGTGGTGCAGCAACTGCTTCCAGCGCTGGTATCCCGCGGACCCGCGGAAACCATCAACATGATCGGCCAGTCGCTCCCATCCCACCAGCAGTAAGTAGGTGTCGGGCGCCTCGACGCAGCGCGACAGCGATAGCGACCGGAAGCCGGGCATACTCGCGATGATCGGCCTGGCCTCGGCGAACGCTGTCTCGAAGGCCGCCGACTGTTCGGGGTGCACGGGGAGCAGGGCGTGTTCGATGATCATGAAAACCTTCAGGAAGCGTGGGTGTTATTGGGTCTGCGGCCCAGTGGATCGGTGCCTTCCCGGCGTCCGGTCGGCTTGGCCCGGTACATCGCCAGATCGGCGTCGTGCAATACCGCCTCGGGTGTGCGGTTGTCGCCTTCCTCGAGTTCGGTGACGCCGATCGAAGCGTTCACCTCGATCCGGTGCCCGCGGGCGATGATCGGTTCTGCCATGGTCGAGCGCAGCCGCCGCACCAGGGCGTCGATATCGACGCGCCGGGTCCGTCCGGCGAGCAGCACCAGGAATTCGTCGCCGCCGAGCCGTCCGACCAGATCGGTGCCGCGCAACGCACGCTGCAGTCGCTGGGCCACGATCTGCAATACGGTGTCGCCGATCGCGTGGCCGAGGGTGTCGTTGATCGCCTTGAAGCCGTCCAGGTCGATGAACAGCACCGTCGAAACCGGCAGATCCGCGCTGCTGGCCAGCGCATTGGCGAGCTGGGACAGGATCAGCGAACGGTTGGCCAGTCCGGTCAGCGAGTCGTGGGTGGCCTGATACTCCAGTTGCCTTCGGCTGGCCCGGAATTCGGTGATGTCGGCGAATGACGACACCGCGGGCGAATCCGGATCGCCCGGATTGAGCAGGCGCGAGCTGCCCGAGAGCCAGCGGCGCTGTCCGTCCTGGCGGTCGACGCCGAAGATATAGCCGGTGATCGTCTC
Source organism: Nocardia sp. NPDC004604 (assembly GCF_040609795.1). Taxonomy (NCBI): domain Bacteria; kingdom Bacillati; phylum Actinomycetota; class Actinomycetes; order Mycobacteriales; family Nocardiaceae; genus Nocardia; species Nocardia sp. NPDC004604. Next base: position 19,630 of record NZ_JBEXLC010000141.1, on the reverse strand, counting down.
GCCGGTCGCCAGGGTCCGCGCGACGGGATGCCTGCTCGGCGGCAGTGGCTGGGCATTGGCGTCGAGCAGCACCAGCGGCAGTTCGTCGATGGTGGCGCCGATGATTTCGCGGCGGTCGTCGGAGCCGAAGATGCGCGCGGCCGCGGGATTGGCCGATTCGATGCGGCCGTCCCGATCGATCACCACCACGCCCTCCTCCAACTGCGAGACGACGGTGGTGAAATGCTGTTCGGCCCGGCGTTGCGCGGCCTCGGCGGCGCGCTGCGCGGTGAGATCGTGGATGACCACCTGATAGGCGAGATGGTCGTGCCATGCGGTGAGCACCGATACCGTCTCGACCGGGACGGTATCGCCGTCGACCCGGACCAGCTCCATTTCGGTGGGTTCGGAGGCGGCGCCCGCGAAGGTCAGGTCACTGGTGCCGGCCAGCATGCCGGGCACCGAATCGGGGTGGATGAAGCGGGTCAGCGGCTGGCCGATCACCTGGTCGGAGCTCTCGGCGGCCAGCATGCGCATGGTGGCCTGGTTGGCGTAGACGATGGTGCCGCGCTCGTGTACCACGATCCCGTCCGGGGTGTGCTCGACCAGGGATCGGTAGCGCTGCGCAAGCTGTTCGGCCTCGATACCGACGTCGGCCGCCTTGTCCTGATCCACTCGAACCCCCGATCGTCGACCCGGTTATGGCCATTGGAACATGGGATTATTCTGGTCTCGACGTCTACAAGATCACATCGTCCACGCTATTGCTTCGATCACAGTTCGGGCACTTCATCGGGCACTATCCGATGATCATTACAAAGCCCGGATCTGCGCACATTCCCGAGCCGAACGTCCGTCGGCCCGGGGAGGTCGGTGAAGGAACGATGCCATGCCGGGTACCAACTCGAAGCGCGAAGAGCACCGTCACGATCATATGACGATCGCCGGAATCGGTGCCGTTACCGGGTACGGCTGGGGTCGGGAGGCCCTGTGGCACGGGTTGCTGAGCGGTAAGTCGGCGGCCACGCTGCAACCCGGCTACGGTGCGGGCCGCGATGAGCACGCCTGGGTGGCGCTGATTCCCGATGGCGGCGATCCCGTGGTGAGCAGCAGCAACTACGGGCGCGCGCTGCAGGAGGCGGGTCGCGAGGCGATCGCCGACGCGTCCGCGCGCGGCTGGCGGCCGGGAGGCACCGTCGGCGTGCTGCACGCGACGGTGCTCGGCGACGTCGCCAATTGGCGCGATTACTACCTCGCCGATCACGGGCACCGGCGCTCCCGCGACTACCTGCCACTATTGCCCTCCACCCCGATCTCGGTGCTGCAGCAGGAATTCGGCTTCCATGGTCCCTCGATGAATATCTCGGCGTCGTGCGGTTCGGCGAATGTCGCACTGATCACCGCTCAACTATGGCTGGACAGCGGTGTCGCCGATGATGTGATCTGCGTGGCCACCGATATGTCGGCCACCCCCGAGGTGCTCGAGCACTTCGTCCGGCTCGGTGCCGCGGTCGGCGATACCGAACCGCTGCGCGCCTGTCGCCCCTTCCAAGAGGGCAGCCGCGGTTTCGGCATGGGCGAGGCGTCGATCGCCTTCATCCTGACTCGCTCGGTCGAGCGGCCCTACACCGCGGTGCTCGGCGGTGGTATGACCAATGACGCCTATCACGTGGTATCGGTCGATCCCGGGCACACCTGGATCTTCGACTGCGCACGGCGCGCGCTCGCCGCCGCCGGCGTCGACACCGCGGATGTGCGGTACTTCAACGCACACGGCACCGGCACGTGGCAATGCGATGTGGCCGAGCGGGATCTGCTCGCGCGGATGTTCGACGATCGACCGCAGGTCTATTCGATCAAACCGCTGACCGGCCACTGCCAGGGCGCGGCGGCCGGTATCGAGGTGGCCGCCGCGGCACTGGGCTACGACCGGGGCATCGTGCCCGCCGCACCCATCGTCGCGACCGGGTATGAGCGGCTGCTGGACGGTCCGACGCCGTTCGCGGGCGGGATCACGGTGAAGCTGTCGCTCGGTATGGGCGGGAACAATTCGATGGTGGTGCTCGGTCCGGTCGACTGAGCCCGGCCGATGCTCACGGCAGGGGGACCGACCAGCACAACTTCGTCCCGGGCATGGCGTCCGGTTCGTGCGTACCCGCCACCGCCGGTCCGATGGTGAAGTGACCGTCCGACTTTTCGGCCCGCTGCTCCAGATTCCGCAATCCGCGGCGGATCACGTGATTCGGGATGCCCCAGCCGTCATCGGTGACCACGATGGTCAGGTCGTCGGCCACGCTGATCTCCACCGTGACGTTCGCCGCGCCGGAATGCCGCACCGCATTGCTCACCGCCTCGCGCACCACCGCCTCCGCGTGATCGGCCAGTTCGGCCTCCAGCACCGACAGCGGACCGGTCACCTGCACGGTGGCCCGTAGCGGTGCGTCGGCACTCTGCTGGCGCACCGCGTCCTCGATCCGCTGCTGTAGCCGGATGCTGCTGCCATTGCCGCCGTGCAGATCGAAGATCGAGGTCCGGATCTCCTGGACCACTTCCTGCAGATCACTGATGACCGTCGAAAGATGCTGGCGCACTTCGGGAACCTCGGCCCGCGGCAGCACGCCCTGCAGTCTCAGTCCGATCGCGAACAGCCGCTGTATCACATGGTCGTGCAGGTCGCGGGCGATGCGGTCGCGGTCGGCGAGGATATCGAGTTCGCGCATCCGGCGCTGGGTTTCGGCCAGCTGCATGGCGAGTGCGGCCTGATCGGTGAAGGCGTTGGTCAGCTCGACCAGTTCATCGGTATAGGGCGGCGACCCGATCGGCCGCACGGTGACCAGCGTGCCGAGGGTGGCGTCGGGAGTGCACAGCGGCAGGATCAGCGCGGGCCCGATATCGTCGAGCGGCACACCGAGATCGATCAGCGCGGCATCGTCGAAGCGCAGCGGTGTGCGGCGGGTGAAGGCCTCGCCGAGTGCGGTGCCCTCGGCGTCCACGGTCAGCCCGTCGAATCCGCTACCCGGACCGGACCATTGGGTAATGACCAGTTCGGATACCGCCGCGAGCTGCGGTTGCGGGGCGGCGGTGCTGGCGAGGAACGATTGGTGCGATCCGGTGAGCAGGCGCGCGTGATCGACCACATGCGCGAGCACCAGATCGGGTTCGCTGCCTGCGAGGAATTCGGTGGCGATATCGCGGGTGGCCTCGATCCAGGCCTGTCTGGTGCGCGCCGATTCATAGAGCCTGGCATTGTCGACCGCGATACCGGCGGCGGCCGCCAAGGCCTGCACGAGCACATCGTCGTCCTCGGTGAAGGGCTGGCCATTGGCCTTCTCGGTCAGGTAGAGGCTGCCGAAGACTTCGTCGCGGATGCGCACGGGCACACCGAGGAACGTGTGCATCGGCGGGTGGTGTGCCGGAAAGCCCACCGATGCCGGATGTTTCGACAGTTCGTCGAGGCGCAGCGGTTTGGGCTGGGAGAACACCTCGCCGAGTACGCCGTGTCCGGCGGGGAGCCGGCCGATGGCTTCCCTGGTCTTATCGTCGATGCCCTCATCGAGGAACTGCGTGACCTGCTGTTCGTGGCCGCGCACGGCCAGCGCGCCATAGCGGGCGTCGACCAGGCTGGTCGCGGTGTGCACGATGGCGCGCAGGGTTTCGTCGAGATCGAGGCCCGAGGTGACAGTCAGCATCGCCTCGACCAAGCCGTCCATCCGGTCGCGTGAATCGATGATCAGCTCGACGCGTTCCTTGACCTCCGACAGGAGCTCCCGGAGCCGCAGTTGCGAGAGCGTGTCGCGTACCGAATAGGGGCCGCTACCCAACTCTTCGGTCATGTCGGCATCCTGTTCTGGTGTGTGCGCAACAGCGCCTAGGCCAGTCTAGTTGGCCGATCGGGGACTTTCGGCCCTGTTCGCGACGTCGGAGCAGTGATGGCATGGTCGCACCGGGAATAGAAAGTAGGGTTGTCCTATGAATTCGCCGTTGCGTTCGTCGGAGGTGTGGGCAACCGCCGCCGATCCCGAACTGGCCGTGACCACCCGGGGCGCGGTGCCGCCCGCGGATGTGACCAGGGCTGTGCGGGGGATCGGTCGCGTGCTGCGCCGACATCACCTCGACGCGGCGGCACGGGTGCGGGTGACCGCACCGGTGGATGCGGACGAACCGACGTTGGTACAGGCCAACATTCGCATACACGACACCCCGACCCGGGTGCAGGTCACCGGGCCGCGCGGCTTCGCGGTGACCTTCGCCGTCGAACGGCTGGACCGCCAGATCGCCCGGCTGGCGACCAAGCAGTCACGCGAGTGGCCCGATCCGGCGCGTCCGCCCCTGGCCCGGGTCACCGAGCCGCGCCCGATCGTGCGGAGGAAGCACTGTGCGTTGCTGACTGGTACGCCCGCCGAGGCGACCGCGGTGTTGGATGCGATGGATTACGACGCATACCTTTTCATCGATGCCGAGACCGGTGAGGATGCCGTGGTGTCCTGGGCTGATTCACTGGGCATCCAGATGGCCAGGCAGCGCACCACTATCGCGCCGGAGGCCCCGACGGATAGGCCGCTGACGGTGAATTCGCTCCCGGTGATCATGACTGCCCAGCCAGCGCCGACGCTACTCGAAGAGGCGGCGGTGACCAGGCTGTGCCGCAATGGCCTGCCGTTCCTGTTCTTCACCGACGCAGATACCGGTCGGGGCAGGCTGCTGTACCGCCGCTACGACGGGGATCTCACGATCGTCATTCCGGTCGGTTAACCCTCCCGCAGTTTGGAGGCCAGCACCGCGGCCTGGGTACGCCGTTCCATGCCGAGTTTGGCGAGCAAGCGGGATACGTAATTCTTGACGGTCTTCTCCGCCAAGAACATTCGCGCCGCGATCTGCCGATTGGTCAATCCCTCGCCGAGCAATGCGAGCAGTCGGCGTTCTTGTTCGGTGAGTCCGGCGAGTGGTCCGTCGTTTTCGGTGCTGCTGCGCAGCCGCGCTTTGAGCGCGATTGCCGCGCGGTTATCCAAGAGCGAACGACCGGCGCCGACCTCCTTGATGGCGGCCGCCAATTCCATGCCCTTGATGTTCTTCACGACATAGCCGCTCGCGCCCGCCAGGATCGCGTCCAGCATGGCGTGCTCGTCGGTGTAGGACGTCAAAATGAGACAATGCAAACCGTCGATTTCGGCGAGCAGATCGCGGCACAGTTCGATGCCGTTCCCGTCGGGTAGTCGGACGTCCAGTACGGCCACATCGGGTTGCAGCGCGTGAATGCCCGTCATGGCGGTGGCGACGTCGCCCGCCTGGCCGATCACCGTGAGTTCCGGATCGCTCTCCAGCAGGTCGACGAGGCCGCGTCGGACGATCTCGTGGTCGTCGACGAGGAACACAGTGATCACGCGACCTCCCATGTGCTGCAGGGGATCTCGCGCCCCTGATTGTCTCACTCCGACAAGGTATCTCGTCGCGGCGCACACCGGTATGCCGGAGCTGACAATTTCGAGTAATTGCCGACTCGAATTTACCAGCGCGAGTTACGGAACTCCGGTAGAAACCGACCGCGCGAAAGGCTTTGTATGAATCATGGTTCCAGGTATGCTATGGCCGAAAGTCATTCATAGAGGTCTTTGGCAGCGTGGCCTGGAGGGCCCCATGCACAGTTATCTCGAACAATGACATATTCAGCGCAGCTCGATTTCGGCAATATTTTCGGTCCGCCGGAGAGCTGTCCCGATTGTGGTTCGGACGCCATCGGCACCTTGGACGACCTTCGGGATACCCTGTTCGGCTGCCGAACGTGCGGCGTGCAATGGCGGCTGGCGCACGGTCGGACCATTCTGGAGATCCCGGCTTTCGATGCGCAGCCGGTGCCCGAAGAATGGACTTGCCCATGAGAATCGGACTGATCGTGCCACCGTGAGTGCCGGTACCGCCGCTCGCGTACGGCGGCACCGAAGCGGTGGTCGGCAAACTCGTGTCGGGTCCGTCCATCGGATGAACGCGGAGCAGGGCGTGCACCGTGCGGTCCAGTTGCCGGGCTCGCGCATCGAAAACTGGTGATGATCACCGAGATCCGCGAATCCGGGGAGTGCCGCTATTACACTGAGCGGGTGCGTCCACTGAGGGGCCCCGACGATCCGGAACCGCGCGGTGAGCGCTCGAGCCGGGCCATGCTGCCCTCGCCGGTCGCTTGACGGGCCCATGGGGTGACGGTGTCGATCCGGGCGCGCCGCGGGCGGTCGCCGGGGTGACCCTGGTCGAGGGATCGACGTTCTGCATCAGTGAGGACGGCGGTGTCATCAGCCCGAATCGTCCCGAGGGACTGTTCGTTCGCGATACCAGGGTGCTGTCGCGATGGCGGCTGACCGTCGACGGATTGCCGCCGCAGCCGCTCACCGTCCAGCATGCAGAGCCCTACAGTGCGACGCTGCTGGCCAGAACGCCGCCGCGGCCGGGGCGCGCCGACAGCACCGCGCTGGTGAGCGTCGCTCGGCATGTCGGCGACGGTATGCGCGAGGACCTGACGGTGCGCAATCTTTCCGGTGCGGCCATCAGCTGTGTGGTCGCGTTGGAGCTCGACGCCGATTTCGCGGATCTGTTCGAGGTGAAGGAGGGGCGGGTCGGCGACACCGTTGTGGTCACCAAGAGCAAGGCGATGGCGGGCTCGCTCGAGATCAGCCGGACCGATCTGGCCTTGGCGGTGACGGTGACCGCCGCGGGGGCGACCGCGACCGATCGCGAATTGCGGTGGGAGGTGGATCTGCCGGGCCGCGGTGATTGGTCGGCGTGCATTCAGTACCAGCCGATGCTGGGATCGCCCGTGACGCCGCGGCATGTGTGCGGGAAGCCGGTATCGCACAGCGCGCCAGCGCGGCGGATGCGGGAATGGTACGAGAACTCGCCGCTGGTCCGGACCGGGGACGAGACGCTGGCCGCGGTATTGCGCCGCGCCGTCGTCGATCTCGGTGCGCTGCGCATCTTCGACCCGGGGCATCCGGAGCGGGCGGTGGTCGCCGCCGGTGCGCCGTGGTTCATGGCGCTGTTCGGGCGGGACTCGCTGCTCACTTCCTGGATGGTGTTGCCGCTGGATCGGAGGTTGGCCGTCGGCACCTTGCAGAGCCTGGCCGGCTTGCAGGGCAGTGAGATTCGCGAGGTGACCGAGGAACAGCCGGGCCGGATTCCGCACGAGGTGCGATTCGGGCGGGCGGCGACGCTGCTGCTCGGCGGTGACACCGTGTACTACGGAACCGCCGACGCCACACCGCTGTTCGTGATGTTGCTGGGTGAGCTGCACCGATGGGGACTCGATGCCGAAACCCGGGACGAGCTGCTGCCGCATGCGGATCGGGCACTGGAATGGATCGAGCGCTTCGGTGATGTGGACGGTGACGGATTCGTCGAATACGAGCGCGCGGCCGAGCACGGGTTGGCGAATCAGGGCTGGAAGGACTCCTGGGACGGGGTGAATTTCGCCGACGGCCGATTGCCCGAGGCGCCGATCGCGCTGGCCGAGGTGCAGGGGTATGTGTACGCCGCGTATCTGGCGCGGGCGGCGCTGGCGGTCGATATGGGCGATCACGCGATCGCGGATCGGTTCCGTACCAAGGCGGCCGCGCTGAAGGCCACCTTCAATACCGCGTTCTGGCTGCCCGAGCAGGGTTGGTTCGCCATCGGCCTGGATCGGGACAAGCGGCCGATCGACGCGCTGACCTCCAATATCGGGCACTGCCTGTGGACCGGGATCATCGATGAGGACAAGGCGGGCCGGGTCGCGGACCATCTGCTGTCGCCGCAGATGTTCAGCGGGTTCGGGATCCGCACACTGGCCACCGATATGGGCGCTTACAACCCGGTCAGCTATCACAACGGCTCGGTGTGGCCGCACGACAATGCGATCTGCGCCGCCGGGCTGATGCGCTACGGCTACACCGAACACGCCAACCGCGTGATCGACGGGGTGCTCGACGCGTCGACCCGATTCGGCTATCGACTGCCCGAGCTGTTCAGCGGATTCGACCGCGCGGAATTCGACGCGCCGGTGCCGTATCCGACCTCCTGCTCACCGCAGGCGTGGGCGTCCGCGGCGCCGCTGCTGTTCATGCGGAGCATGTTGCGGCTCGAACCCGGCGGCGGGTCGGCCTCGGTCGCGCCCGCGGTGCCGGACCGGTATCTGCCGCTGCGGGTGAGCGGGGTGCGGGTGGGGGCGGATGTGCTCACGGTCACCGTGGACAATGAGGGGTGGCAGCTCAGCGGGTTGTCAGGAAAGTTGCGTCGATCGGATACTTGACCTGGGCGGATGCCCGGTGTGCGCGGCGCGCGGGGAAACTTGTCGGTGGGTCGGCCTAGCATGGCGCTGGGGGTATCACGTCTGTTGAACCGACACGATCGAGAAGGGACCACCTGGTGGCGGAACGCCTCACTGTGCGCGGAGCTCGGGAGCACAACCTCAAGGGGATCGACCTCGATCTGCCCCGCGACAGTCTCATCGTGTTCACCGGTCTATCCGGTTCGGGCAAGTCCAGCCTCGCCTTCGACACGATCTTCGCCGAGGGACAGCGCCGCTATGTCGAATCGCTATCGGCCTACGCCCGCCAGTTCCTCGGGCAGATGGACAAGCCGGATGTCGACTTCATCGAGGGCCTCTCGCCCGCGGTCTCGATCGATCAGAAGTCGACCAATCGCAACCCCCGTTCCACCGTCGGCACCATCACCGAGGTCTACGACTACCTCCGTCTGCTCTACGCCCGCGCCGGTACCCCGCACTGCCCGGTCTGCGGTGAGCTCATCGCCAAGCAGACCCCGCAGCAGATCGTGGACCAGGTGCTCGCCATGGAGGAGGGCATCAAATTCCAGGTGCTCGCGCCGGTGGTGCGCACGCGCAAGGGTGAATTCGTCGATCTGTTCGATCAGCTGAACTCCCAAGGATATTCGCGAGTCCGGGTCGACGGCGTGGTGTATCCGCTGACCGATCCGCCGAAGCTGAAGAAGCAGGAGAAGCACGACGTCGAGGTCGTGGTGGACCGGCTCCAGGTGAAGCCGAGTTCCAAACAGCGCCTGACCGATTCGATCGAGACCGCGCTGCGGCTGGCCGATGGCATCGTGGTACTGGACTTCGTCGACCGCGACGAGCATGCGCACGATCGTGAACGCCGCTTCTCCGAACGGCTGGCCTGCCCCAATGGGCACCCCCTCGATATCGAGGATCTCGAACCGCGCTCGTTCTCGTTCAACTCGCCCTACGGCGCATGCCCCGACTGCACAGGTCTGGGTATCCGCAAAGAGGTCGACCCGGATCTGGTGGTGCCGGATCCCGAGCTGAGCCTGGCCGATGGCGCGATCGCACCGTGGTCGCGCGGGCAGACCGCCGAATATTTCACCAGGCTGCTGTCGGGTCTGGCCGAATCCATTGGCTTCTCCATGGATACGCCGTGGCAGGATCTGCCGCCGAAGGCGCGCAAGGCGGTGCTGGAGGGCAGCTCTGATCAGGTGCACGTCTCCTATACCAACCGGTACGGCCGGAAGCGTTCGTATTATGCCGATTTCGAGGGTGTGATGCCGTTCCTGCAGCGGCGCATGGAGAACACCGAATCCGAGCAGATGAAAGAGCATTACGACGGGTATATGCGCGATGTGCCGTGCCCGGTCTGCAATGGGGCTCGGCTGCGGCCCGAGATTCTGGCCGTCACCATCGCATCGGGCGGTGAGCAGAAGTCCATTGCCGATGTGAGCGACCTGTCGATCGGTGATTGCTCGGCATTCCTGAACGCGCTGACCCTGGGGGAGCGGGAGACCGCCATCGCCGGGCAGGTGCTCAAGGAAGTGCAGGCGCGGCTCGGGTTCCTGTTGGATGTCGGGCTGGAGTATTTGAGCCTGTCGCGGGCGGCGGCGACGCTGTCCGGTGGTGAGGCGCAGCGCATCCGGTTGGCGACCCAGATCGGGTCCGGACTGGTCGGGGTGCTGTATGTGCTGGACGAACCGTCGATCGGTCTGCATCAGCGCGATAACCGTCGGCTCATCGAAACCCTCACTCGGCTGCGGAATCTCGGCAATACGCTGATCGTGGTCGAACACGATGAGGACACCATCCGGGCCTCGGACTGGGTGGTCGATATCGGTCCGCTGGCCGGTGAGCACGGCGGTCAGGTGGTGCACAGCGGTCCGTACCAGGAACTGCTGACCGATGCGAATTCGCTCACCGGCGCTTATCTTTCGGGCCGCGAGCGGATCGAGGTGCCGATGGTGCGGCGGCCGGTCAGCAAGAAGCGGCAGCTCACCGTCGTCGGGGCGAATGAGCACAACCTGCGCGGAATCGATGTGAGCTTCCCGCTCGGCGTGCTCACCGCGGTCACCGGTGTATCGGGTTCGGGTAAGTCCACACTGGTCAACGACATCTTGGCGACCGTGCTGGCGAACAAGCTCAACGGTGCACGGCAGGTGCCGGGTCGGCATATGCGGATCAATGGACTCGATCATCTGGACAAGCTGGTGCAGGTGGATCAGTCCCCGATCGGACGCACGCCGCGCTCGAATCCGGCCACCTACACCGGTGTTTTCGACAAGATCCGCACCCTGTTCGCCGCGACCACCGAGGCCAAGGTGCGCGGCTACCAGCCCGGCCGGTTCTCGTTCAATGTCAAGGGCGGCCGCTGCGAAGCATGTTCGGGCGACGGCACTTTGAAGATCGAGATGAACTTCCTGCCCGATGTATATGTACCGTGCGAGGTGTGCCACGGCGCCCGGTACAACCGGGAAACCCTGGAGGTGCACTACAAGGGCAAGACCATCGCCGAGGTGCTGGATATGTCGATCGAGGAGGCGGCAGAATTCTTCGAGCCGGTCACCTCGATCCACCGGTACCTCAAGACGCTGGTCGACGTCGGTTTGGGCTATGTCCGCCTGGGCCAGAGCGCACCGACGCTTTCCGGTGGTGAAGCGCAGCGCGTGAAATTGGCGGCCGAACTACAGAAGCGCTCGACCGGCCGAACCGTCTACATCCTCGACGAGCCGACCACCGGCCTGCACTTCGAGGACATCCGAAAGCTGCTGCTGGTCATCAATGGACTGGTGGACAAGGGCAATACGGTCATCGTCATCGAGCACAACCTGGACGTCATCAAGACCTCGGACTGGGTGATCGATATGGGCCCCGAGGGCGGCTCCGGCGGTGGCACGGTCGTGGCCGAGGGTGCCCCAGAAGATGTTGCGGTGGTTGGCGGCAGCTACACCGGTCAGTTCCTGAAGGAGGTCTTGGCGCTACCCGCCGCGACCGCGCCGAAGGCGCCCGCCAAAAAGGCGGCGAAGAAGGCTCCGGCGAAGAAGACCGCTGCCAAAGCGGCGGCGAACAACTCCTCGACCGCGAAGGCAGCAGCGACCAAGATCCCCGCACCCAACGCCGCCGCCGCAAAGCGCGCCTCCCGAAAGGCCGCTGCTCTGCGCTGATCTCGGGCCGCGCGCCCCTTGTCGCGCCTACACGCTCTACGGGGTGTAACGGTGCGGCAAGGGGTGTGTCGATACATTCACCAATGAGCTATGGGCGCGGGTCGTATGGCTCGACCCGCGTCGAATGGTGACCGCCTCGGCTGTGTTCCGATCCGCGACGATCACCAGGTGCAGGACCCCGCGTCAGGTCGGGTGGTGTTCCGGAAGCTGCCTCACTCGGTCAGCCGATGAAGGACTGGGGGCCGAGGCGGCCCCATGCCACGAACACGGCCACGGCGAGATAGACCAGATTCACCACTACCGGCAGGCGTTCGCCGTGGCGGAGATGGGTGATCATGGCACCGACCATCAGCGCTATCCAGCAGATGGCGGTCACCGGCACCATCACCGGTGCGATATCGAGCACGGCGGGCAGGATCAGACCGGCCGCGGCCAGGATCTCGAGGACTCCGAGGGATTTGACGAAGCCAGCGCTGATCTCGCCGGTCCATGCCCCGCCGGGGGCGGCGGCCAGCTTCTCCCTGGGCACAAACGTTTTGGTGATGCCGCCGAACAGGGCGACTGTGGCCAGCAGTCCGGCGCAGATCCACAAGGCGACATTCATGAGTTTTCTCCTTCGTGAGCGGTTCGCCCACAAGACGCCGGTGCCGCGATCCTTGTGACAACCCGGATTCATGACGTGCGCCACAAGCAGGCCGCTCGCTGCGCAACCACCTGATCCTCGATCTGGTTGCAATCTGCCATCGGATGATCTACGGTCGGTTCTACCGATTGCAAAACGCAAGCAGATTGCGAGGGCTGCGCATGGTCGACACTGAGCCGCAGGTAGCAGATGGAAAAGTGTTGTGGCACTTCACAATGTCGCTGGACGGTTTCGTGGCGGGGCCGAACCATTCGATGGAATGGATGACCGGATTCTCGATCCGTCAAGGGCTGATCGGGGAGTACGTCGATACCACTGGTGCCGTGCTCGCGGGTCGGGACGGTTGGGACGCCGGGGGCGAAAGCCGCCCGTATGGCGGCGCCTGGCACGGACCGGTCTTCGTGCTGACCCATCACCCCGAGGACGCGACACCCGCCGACGGAGTCACCTTCCTGACCTGTGACCCCGCCGAGGCGGTGCGGATCGGGCTGGCGGCGGCGGGCGGCAAGAACCTCGAAGTGTTCTCGCCAACCATTGGCCGTCAGTTCCTCGAACTGGGACTGATCGACGAGATCGACCTCCACATTGCACCGATCCTGCTCGGCGAGGGCATCCGGCTGTACGACAACCCGGGCGGTGCGCCGATCCGCCTCCGCCGAGTCGGTGCGGGCGATCCCGTCTCGGTCGTCAACGTCCGATACCGACCGAGCGCAACCTGATGCCTCAGCGGTTCGCGACCGTATGGATCAGCTCGGCGAGCTCCTTGTATTTGGACCACATCGGCCAATGTCCGGTGGGTAGATCGAGGTATTCGGCATCTATCTTGGCCAACTCGGCGAACATCGGTTCCCGGCCCGCGTCGCGGAGCTTTTTGACCAGATCGGCGGTGATGCTGTTGCAGATCACCGTGGTCGGGATGACAAGGCGCGCAGGTGAATCGCTGAGCTGCAGGGGAGCGGCGGCGACCCCGGTGGGTTCGGAGACGGCGCGCTCGCGGAAGCGGGTCAGGGACGCCTCGTCCAGTCCGGTGAGGCTATTGCCCTCGGCCTCCAACCGGCCCCAATCCGGCAGTGCGAGTTCGCGAATCGATTCGTCCAGGGCGGAATTGAGAATGAAACCATTGGGGAGCGGAGCGGCGTCGACATAGATGCCGCGGCTGAAGCGTTCTGGGGCGATATCGGTCGCGAGATAGGCGGCCGCCGCGCCGCCGGAGTGCGCGACGACCACCACTGCTTCATCTGGGGCAATGGCGTCGAGAATGGCCTGCGCCTGTAATTCCAGGGTGGCGTCGAGCCGGTCGTCATCGTCCGGATCGAGTCCGGGCAAGGTCAGTGCCAGCACATCGTCACCCCGGCCGCGCAGATCATCCGCGACGTCGTCCCATGCCCACGCGCCGAGCCAGAATCCGGGAATCAGAAGTATCCGTGCCATCGCGTGAGCATCGCATGCCGAACCTCCGAGAACACAATTGCCCAGCAATTCGGCTGGTTGTCGAGATGTCCACGCGTACAACGCCTTTCATTGTTCATGAGGTGAACCGAATCGGCCGGGCGAGATCGTTCCGTGATAAGCGCGACCGTGAACCTCGGGGCTTGCCCCGCGCCGCAACCCCGCTTCGGTCGCAGCCTGCCCAGGGACGATGCGGACATCGCTGCGTCCAGTCTGCGGCGCTGCGGAATCAGTCCGGTATCAAGAGGTCATGGGCGCGCCGAACCAGCGCGTCAGTGCACTCATGAGCCGATCGGCATCGGGTTGTCCGGCCGTGCTGGCAGCCCACGCGATATACCCGTCCGGTCGAATGAGCAGCGCGTCGGCGGGGGCGTCGGGGCTGGTCGCGACTACCGTATCGACGCGATCGCGCCAGGGCTCGGCGAGCTCGGCGAAGCCGGTGTCGTCCGCGAGGACGAGCAGCGCCGGTCGTGCTCCGTGCAGGAGGTCGGCGACGCGCGCCGCTCGGCCTTCGATTTCGATGGACAGTTCGGGGACCAGATATCCGGCCAGCGGATGCGGGTCGCCGATGTCGTAGTGGACATCGGATCCGGCGAGCAGGTTTGCGATATGGGCGGTGGTGGCCGGGATTTCGAGTAGTTCGGTGAAGAGTTTGCGCATGGCGGTGACCTGCGGGCCGGGGGCCATCAGGGCGAGTTGCGACAGCGAGTGCATCATGACGCGCTCGCCGACCGGATAGCGCTCGGACTGGTAGGTATCGAGCAATCCCGTTGGCGCCCAGCCGTTCACGTGTGCGGCAAGCTTCCAGCCGAGATTGGCCGCGTCCTGCAATCCCAGATTGAGGCCGGGTCCGCCCATGGCGGAGTGCACATGTGCGGCATCGCCGACGAGGAAAACGGAGCCGTCGCGATAGCGTTCGGCCTGCCGGGTGTTCTGGCCGGTGATCCGGCGCAGCGCATGCGGGCCCGGACCGTGCGGCGGTTGGATCGGCACGTCGACACCGAGTACCCGCCGCACGCTGTCGCGCAGCTCAGCCACCGTCATCGCCACCTCCTCCGGCACTGGTTCGGTATCGAATTCGATGGTGGCGACGATCGGTCGGCCGGGTTCGAGCTCGGCGAAGACAAAGCCGCCGTGCTCGAAGCGATTGTGTCCGAACGGAAGCCTCCCGAAGCCGGGAATCTCGATACCGCGGTCGGCGGTGCGCAGCTCTTCGGGCAGGCTGACATGCGCCATCCGAGTGGTCGAGCCCTCGAATGTGCTTCCGGGAAAATCGATTCCAGCGCGCTTGCGGACCACGCTCTTGCCGCCGTCCGCCCCGATCAGGAAGGTGGTGTCGATCTCGTAGTCGCCGTCGGGACCGGTCACCGACACCGTCACGCGATCATCGTGCCGTACCAGCTCGGTCAGCTCATGCCCCCACCGGATCTCCACGCCCAGTTCCAGTGCCCGTTTTTCCAACAGGCGCACCAACTTCGGCTGCGGGAGCATCAGCATATACATCGGATTTTCGCGCAGTTGCGCGAACGACATCGGAATGCCGCTGAACCCATAGCCCGGCAGCGCACGGGGCACACCGGGCGCGCCGCCGAATTCGTGATAGAGACCGCGCATATCGAGCAGCCGAATCACCTGGCCGACAAGGCCGTTCGCTTTCGGCTCGGCGCTCGGTTCGTCGAGTTTTTCCAGTACGATCGGATGAACTCCGGCAAGTGCGAGTTCGCATGCGAGCATGAGACCGTTCGGTCCGGCGCCGGAAATGATGACGTTGACAGAGTTTTCGGGCATGGCGAATAGACCCCTTTATTTCATTGTGTGATTTGTGGAGATTCAGTCGGTCGTGGGCGCCGGAAGTCCGGCGGCCACATCATCGATGGCCTGCCGCAGGAGTGCGGTGATCAGCACCGGCGGATCCGCGTGGACATAGGTTTCGGTCGCGGCCTGATGGACGGCGCCGAGCGCCCCGGCGACCAGGCGTGGGTACAGGTCGCGCACCGGATCGGTGCCGGTGCGTTCGGCGATCGCCTCGACCCAGTCGTCGAATACGCCCTTGGACAACGCGACTCGCGTCTCCGGAGCGTCCAGCAGTTCGCGGATCACCGCGAGTTGTTCCGGCCGCGGCGGTGCGAGTTCGGCGCCATCGGCCTCCAGCGGTTCGACGATGGCCGTGCGGATCGAGATCCACAGCGGTTCATCGGCCGGCCGCCCGCGGAGTATGGCGAGGCTGCGCCTGACCCGCTCGACCTGCCGGTAGACCAGCGCCTCGTGCTTGCCGGTGAAGTAGTTGTTGAAGGTCCGCACGGACACGCCCGCACGGGCGGCGATGTCGTCCCTGGTGATATTCCCGAGGCCGCGGGCGAACGCCAGCTCCAGCGCGGCATCGCTCAGCGCCAGGCGCGTATCGCGTTTCTTGCGTTCACGAAGACCGAGCTGTTCGTCCGACATGACACAAGCTTAGCCGCAATCTTGCCCGACGGGCAAGATTGCCCGGCGGGCAATTTTTCGGGATCAGTAGATCGGACCGGTGTACTTCTCGCCCGGCCCCTTGCCGGGCTCGTCGGGATGTGCCGAGGCCTCGCGGAAGGCGAGTTGCAGCGACTTCAGGCCGTCACGGTAGGGACCGGCGTGCGGCCCGAAGTATTCGATCGACGAGGTGATCAGTCCGGCGAGTGCGGTGATCAGGCGACGCGCCTCGTCCAGATCGCGGCGTGGGCTGTTGTCCGGATCCTCGTCGGCGAGTCCGAGCTTCTCCGCCGCCGCGCTCATCAACATCATCGCGGCGCGGCTGATGATCTCGACCGCCGGGATATCGGCCAGCTCGCGGACCTCGGTCGCGTCGGATACTGCCTCGTCACTCATGTGCACGAGGATGGCATCGTGGTGGGCGGGCGCGCTCGGCGGGGCGGGGCGATTCGGCGATAGCGAGCGGGAATGTTAGACTTTCCGCTGACGACCGCCCCGGGCTTGCTCGGGGCTGATAAGTGGAGCCCGACTCCCACCGTTGCCGACGAGCAATCGTACTGGTTAAACGGTCCGGTCATCCGCCCTTCCGGGGCGGTTTTCTTGTGCAGAGGGTCCTCGTTGGGGATCGTCACGGACAAGGTCGACACGAGCTGCTCGTGGTCGAAGGCCGGTCGACTCGGGCCCCGAGGCGGAATACCGCACCGGGGCTTTTGCGTTGAAAAGGGGTTGCAGTTATTGCGTGCGGTCGTCGGACGACACCGCTTGACCTAGGAGGCCCCATCAGCACTGAGACCCGCATCAACGATCGCATCCGCGTTCCCGAGGTCCGACTCATCGGACCGGGTGGTGAACAGGTTGGGATCGTGCGTGTTGAAGATGCACTACGCGTCGCCCTCGAGGCGGACCTCGACCTGGTCGAGGTTGCGCCGGATGCCCGTCCACCGGTCTGCAAGATCATGGACTACGGCAAGTTCAAGTACGAGACGGCGCAGAAGGCGCGCGAGTCTCGCAAGAACCAGGTGCAGACCGTGATCAAGGAGCAGAAGCTCCGTCCCAAGATCGACGACCACGACTACGAGACCAAGAAGCGCAACGTTGTTCGCTTCCTCGAGGCGGGTTCCAAGGTCAAGGTGACGATCATGTTCCGCGGTCGTGAGCAGTCGCGCCCCGAGCTGGGCTTCCGGCTGCTGCAGCGTCTGGCCTCCGACGTCGCCGAGTTGGGTTTCGTCGAGACCTCCGCCAAGCAGGACGGTCGCAATATGACCATGGTCCTCGCGCCCCACAAGGGTGCGAAGACGCGGGTGAAGGCGCAGGAGGATTCGCGGGCACCGCGTCCTGCCGCCACCGAGGCTCCGGCCGCTCCCGCACCGGCTGCGGACGCGCCGGCAGCCGAGCAGGCCGCCTCGGCCGACCCGCAGTAATACCGATCAGAAACCGGTGGTCCGCGAGGACCACCGGTACGAGACAGATAGAGGAATCCATGCCGAAGATGAAGAGCCACAGCGGCGCCTCGAAGCGATTCAAGGTTTCGGGCCGTGGCAAGCTGCTGCGTCAGCAGGCGAACCGTCGCCACCTGCTCGAGCACAAGTCCACCCGCCGGACTCGTCGTCTGGACGGCACGGAGTCCGTCGCGTCTGTTGACGTCCCTCGCGTCAAGCGCCTGCTCGGTCTCTGAGATCGCAAGCGACCGTCGATAGGTCGCTCGAAGGCAAGCACCCGCGCGACCGGGACTCCGGACGCCGACCACCGACCAATTTTCGGGGCGCTACGCATGCGCCCCCTAGATCTAAAAGGACTGACCCATGGCACGCGTCAAAAGGGCCGTCAACGCTCAGAAGAAGCGTCGTTCCGTTCTCGAGGCCTCCAAGGGCTACCGTGGCCAGCGCTCGCGGCTGTACCGCAAGGCCAAGGAACAGCAGCTGCACTCGCTCACCTACGCCTACCGGGACCGCCGGGCGCGCAAGGGTGACTTCCGCAAGCTGTGGATTGCCCGCATCAACGCTGCGGCGCGCATCAACGACATCACCTACAACCGCTTCATCCAGGGCCTGAAGGCCGCCGGTGTCGAGGTGGACCGCAAGATCCTCGCCGAGCTTGCCGTTTCCGACGCCGAGGCGTTCGCGGGTCTGGTCGCCGTCGCCAAGGCTGCGCTCCCGCAGGACGTCAACGCCCCGGCTGCCTGATTCGCCGCTGCGTGACGACACAGCATTCGGAACGACCCGTGGACGCGCTCTCCGAGCGCAATCCGCGGGTCGTTTCCGCTGTCAAGCTCCATCGTTCCGTTGCCCGCCGCAAGACCGGGCTGTTCCTCGCCGAGGGTGCGAATTCGGTTGCGGCGGCGTTGGATACGGGGCGGGTGCGGGAGCTGTTCTATTCGATGCACGCCGCCACGCGGGAGCACGAGCTGATCGCCGGTGCCGCCGCCGCGGGCGTGCGCACCACGCTGGTGAGCGAGCGCGCCGCCGAACATCTCGGTGAAACCGTCACTGCGCCGGGGCTTGTCGCGGTGTGCGACCAGGTCGACGTTCCGCTGACGGACGTACTGGCCGAGCGGCCGACGCTACTCGCCATCCCGGTGGAGATCGCCGAACCCGGTAATGCGGGCACCCTTATTCGAGTCGCCGACGCGGTGGGCGCGAATGGCGTTGTGCTGGCGGGGGATACGGTCGATCCGCACAATGGCAAATGCGTGCGTGCTAGTGCGGGCAGCCTGTTCCATGTACCGATCGCGCGGCACCGCGATATCGGCGAAGTGCTCGATGCCGTTGTGGCAGAAGGCATTAAGATACTCGCTACCGCCGCCAATGGTGAGGTCGGTCTGGACGAGGCCGATGAACTGCTGGCCGGTCCGGTGGCCTGGCTGTTCGGCAACGAGGCGCACGGCCTGGATCCGTCGGTCGCCGCCCGGGCCGACCACCGGGTGCGTATCCCGATCCACGGCCGCGCCGAGAGTCTCAACCTCGCCGCCGCAGCCGCTATCTGCCTGTACGCGAGTGCGCGGGTTCAGCACACGAAATAGGCGGGGCGCGAACTCCCCTGATTCTCGCCGGTTCGACTAGCGGTCCACACCAAGATACCCGACGAACCCGTCAGGACCCACCACAACGGACTACCCACCAACCACTACTGCCTACTCATACCCGACAGCGCGGCATGAATACGCTACGTGGGATTGAGGCAAAAGGGTCAGTCGCGGACCTGGCGAGGCTTACCTGTCCAGGGATCGCCATACCTCTCGTAAGGGTTCCCGAGTTCGGAGGCCCTTCGTTCGCCCTGTTCAATGAGATCGGCTCGGAACACCTCATTGGAGCCGATTTCGTCATCAGAGATGTCCAAATATCCGCGGACGCCATTGTAGCCGTGAGCAATTCGCCCAATCGACTCGTTGATAGAGGCATCCCATGGCTCCCACGACCGGCCCCCGCCCGGGAAGGCTCCGAATCGTATGTACCCCTTGGATGCAAGTTCCCGAATCGTCTCCAAGACCGTTTCCCGCGAATAGTTTTCGGGGGTTATGGCCGCCACCATTCCGTCGAAGGTGCCGATCGGTGCCCAATCGTCGGTCAGCTCATAAAGGAGGTGACCGGTCCCCGATGACGGGACCACCCGGTCTTTGAGTCCGGGTTGTTTTCGATCCAGTTTCAGTTGATGTCGCAGGCCACGGGGTGGTGGGTG
>NZ_JBEXLC010000140.1:0-23416 GCF_040609795.1 Nocardia sp. NPDC004604 | reverse complement strand
CCGTGATGCCGGTGGTCGACGCGGTCAATGCGTACGTGGCCGGCGCGGTGCGCCGGGAGATCACCGAGCGGCGCGCCGAGCGGGCCACCGGGATGAACGAGAAGCAATGGCAGGCCGCCTTCGGGCCCTATCTGGAGCGAACCTTCGCCACCGGCCGATTCCCCGCGCTGTCCACGGTCATACGCGACGGCGCCCACCTGGACGCCGACGAAACCTTCCGGACCGGCCTCGACTTCCTCCTCGACGGCATCCAAGCCCACATCGCGAACTGACACGCAGCCGAGGGACCAGATAGGCGCCGCCCGTGGCACCAACGCATGGTTGGCGCGCTGAACCGGCCGCTGCATCGGCCCCCGCTGTGAATTCCGCTAGGTCGCAACCGGTGCCCGTCCGGCGCGTTCGATGAGGTGTTGCACCAGTTCGAGTAGTACTTGTTTGCTGGAGGCGCGGTCGCGGGCGTCGCAGAGCAGTGTGGGGATGTGGGGGTCGAGGTCGAGAGCGTCGCGGACCTCGTCGACGGTGTAGACCGGTGCGCCGTCGAAGCAGTTGACCGCGACCAGGAACGGCAGCCCGCGGCGTTCGAAGAAGTCCACGGCGGCAAAGGAATTGCCGAGGCGGCGGGTGTCGGCGATGACGACCGCGCCGAGTGCTCCACGTGAGAGTTCGTCCCACAGGAACCAGAATCGGTCCTGGCCCGGTGTCCCGAACAGGTAGAGCACCAACTCGCTGTCGATGGTGATCCGACCGAAGTCCAGTGCGACCGTGGTGGTGGTCTTCTGTTCGACGCCGGATAGGTCGTCGATGCCGGTGCTGACCTCGGTGATCAGTTCCTCGGTGCGCAGCGGCGCGACCTCGCTGATCGATGCGACCATGGTCGTTTTGCCGACGCCGAAGCCACCGGCGATGAGAATCTTGACCGAGGCGGCCAGATGCGGTGTCGCACCGGGTCGGGTCGGGTCAAAGCTTTCGGATGCCATCCAGTACCGCTCGCAATACGTTGAGATCGCCGGGGCCCGCATCCGGCTGTACCGGTGCCCGGAAGATCAAGTGGCCCTCGCCGATCAGGTCGCCGACGAGGATCTTGGTTACCGCCAAGGGAAGTTTCACATGCGCCGCCACCTCGGCGACCGACTGCGGAACGCGGCACAACGCGACGATGTCCGCGTATTCGGGTTCGGTGCGGCGCAGGGTGGGCGCGCGATCGGCCATGACGACCACGGTGAGCATGTCCAGATCGTGACCTGCCCCCATGACCCGCCCGCGGGTCAGCGCATAGGGCCGGACCAGCGGACCGGCGTCCTCATCGAACCATTGCCCGCTGCTGCGTGTCATGGCAGTCGCGCTGGGGTCGATAGGTAGGTGCCGACGCGTTGCACGGTGACGTTCATTTCGTAGGCGACCATTCCGAGATTCGCGGTTTCGGCCGCCTGCAGGGCCAGGCAGGCATTGTCCCCGGCCGAGGTCACGAACAGTACGGCGCGATCGAGTTCGATCACCGCCTGGCGGACCCCGCCGCCGTCGAAACGGCTGCCCGCGCTGCGGGCCAGTCCGTAGAGGGTGGAGGACATGGCGGCGAAATGTTCGGCGTCCTCGCGGGTCATCGCGGTGGAACGGCCCAGCAGCAGGCCGTCGGTGGACAGCACCACCGCATAACGCACGCCCGCCAGCCGATCGACCAGATCGTCGAGCAGCCAATTGAGATCACCGGGGCTGGAAGAAGTCACCGTTGCCTTCCTGTTCATCCGAGGGATTGACGGCAGGCGCAGCGGATGCGCCGAAATGCTGAGTGGATGCTACCTCGGGCACCACAACATCGGGGATCGCAGAATCGGGGACCGCGCGGCGGCCCTGTCTGGTCCCGTTTTCGATGGCCGACATCAGATCTCGGGCCTGCTCGGCCGAGCGCTCCCGCTCCGGCTGCTGTTCGGTAGCCGGTTCCGCCGGGGCCTGCTGCGCCAATTGTGGTGCGAGACTGGCCTGTCGGTTGCGGCGCGGCAGCGCCGGCCTGGTGTCGGATGCCGATGGCTGCGGCGCCTCGAACGCGGGCCGCGGCGGATCCGCCGGAGTCTCGGGCGCTGCCGCGGGCGGAGCCAGTGGCAGCGCGGTGAGCACCGCGGAATCGGACTCGGCGCCGCCATAGGGCGAGGAGTCGACGAAGGGGACCGGATGCCGTCGTCTGCGCACCGAATCCGATGGTTCCGAACCCGACGTGAGCGCGGGGGTTGTTCCGTCGGCGAGCAGGGACTTCGGGATGAGCACGATGGCGCGGACGCCACCGTAGTCGGATTCGGTCAACCGGACCGAAACACTGTGGCGGGCGGCCAGCTGCGCGACGACGAACAGTCCGAGACGTGAATCCGCCGACAGTGCGGCGACACCGAAATCCGGTGGCTGGCGCAGCATTTCGTTGACCCTGGTGATCTCGGACTCGGGCATGCCCATGCCCTGATCGCTGATTTCGACGACCACACCCTTGCCGACCACATTGCCGGTCACCTCGACCCGCGACTGCGGCGGCGAGAACGAGGTCGCATTGTCCACCAGTTCGGCGAGCAGGTGGATGAGGTCGGCCACGACCGCGCCGAGTACCTGCGCCTCCGGGAGCCGGGCCACCCGAACCCGTGCGTAGTCCAGGGTTTCGCCGACCGCGCTGCGCACCAGATCGAGCAGCGGCACCGGATTGCGCCACTGACGTCCGGGCCGACCGCCGCCCAGGATGATCAGGTTCTCGGCATTGCGGCGTTCCCGGGTGGCCAGGTGGTCGAGCTGGAACAGCGTGTCCAGCAGGGTCGGATCCTCTTGGCGCTCTTCGGCTTTGTCCAGGATCTCCAACTGCCGGTGCACCACGATCTGGCTGCGGTGGGCGATATTGAGGAAGACCGCCTTCACGCCCTCGCGGGTGCGCGCCTCGTTCACCGCGCCCGCGACGGCCGCGGCGTGCGCATGCTGGAATGCCTTGGCTACCTGGCCGATTTCGTCGGAACCATAGTTCAGGTTCGCTGCCTCGGCATCGGGATCGATGAGTTCGCCCTCGCCCAGCCGCCGCATGAGCTCGGGCAGACGCTCATCGGCCAGGGCCAGGGTTTCGCCGCGAAGTCGCTTGAGCCTGCGGATGACTCGGTTGGCCAGCAGGATCGCGATGACAAATGCCAACAGGCTGACCGCCACGACACCGCCGCCCGCCCATGCGGAGGTCGCGGTGGCGTCGGCGGCCTTGTCCTCGGCGAGTCTCTGCGAGTACTTGTTCTGGGCGATCCAGACGTCGATCAGTCCGCGGTTCACCTCGGCGGCGGCATTGTGCCACTCCTGCGTGCTCAACGGCAGTGGCGGTGGCGTCGACTGCTTGGCGGTGCCACTGGACGTGCTCGATGAGCTGGTGCCGGTGGAAGTTGTGCTCGTCGCGGTCATATTGCGCTGGGCCACAGCGTTTTCCATGGCCGTCAACTGCTGCCAGGCCTGACCGGCCATCAGCGCGTGCAGGCTCTCCTGCTGCTTCGGGTCGAGCTCGCCCGCCAGATTGGCGACTTCGGTGTGGTAGAAGCCGGTCTCGTGCAGGAACTCCTCGATCGAAATGGAGGTCGGCCCGTTCGCATTGACGATCACGGCCGCGAGCGCGTTGCTGCGCGACATCGCCTCGGCCGCCAGGAAGATCCGCATACCGTCGGCGATTTGCACGCCGATCTCGGCATCCGGCGCGGTCTGCTCGGCGATCTCGGTGCCGAAAGAGATGACATCGAGCAGCCGGTTGTAGAAGTTGTACGCGTCGGGGATGGGCAGTGCGCCCGCATCGGTTGCGGTACGCACCTGGGTCATCGACGTCGAGAGCGTCACGAAGTTCGCGGCATTGTCGCCGATCTTGGAATCGTCGACCTCGCGCAGTCTGTCGCCAGCCGCGAGAAGGCCCTTCAGTGCGCTGTCCAGTCGGATCCGGGCTGCGCCGAGTGCGGGTGCCGCGGCCTCGTCGCCGGTGAGCGCGGCCAGCGTGAGCTGACGTTCACTTTGGACGGCCTCCAGCAATTCCCGGATCGAGGGAATCGCCTGCTGATTCTGTGACGCCCAGTCCTTGGCCTTATTTCCCTCGGCAACCAGGTATCCCGCCGATCCCACGCCGACCACGAGCAGAGTCAGGCTCGGGACGAGCGCGATCGCCAGAATCCGCGTTCGGACCCCGAGCCTCGCTCTGAACATCGACCCAACCTAAATCAGTTGTGACCATTTCGTTTCCCGCGTCCCGGTGAGCGGGACCCGATTTGACATTCCGAAACGGCGCCGGTCCGGATTCGACTCCCACCCGCGATCGGCTGGAACTGTTGCGCCGCATCGTGATCGAAGTGCTACCGAAGGCCCTCGGTGCCGGACTGCCCACCGCGTTCACAGGCCAGCGAAACGGCCGATGGCAACCAGGACGGCGATGATGAGGATCGTCGTGGTGATCGCGATATTGCGGGGTTCGCGCAGGCGCACGTGCGAGGTGATCGCGCCGATCATCACCACGGCGAAACCGACCGCGGCAAGCGGGGTGAGCACCCGCGCGATCCCGGTCCACCAGGGCACGATGATCCCGATCGCGCCGAGCAGTTCGCTGTAGGCGGTCAGCCGCACGACCGGCTTCGGAAATACCGCGACACCGGTCTGGCCCATTTCGACCAGTTTCTCCTTGGGCTGCGTGGATTTCGCGAGCCCGGATGCGGTGAACACGATGGCAAGGAAGATCTGTCCGATCCACAACGCGACATTCATGATTCCTCCCTGAGTTCGTTGGGGGCGGGGTGTCCATGAGACAAATCAGGTCCGCAGAAGGTGACAGTTCCGGCCGAATACGCGTCGATCTCCGTCAACCGCGGGGTAGTGGCTGCTGCGGGCGCCTCGCGCGGCGTATGTTGTGTGTATCGCGGGGTTACTGACAAGTAGGAGGCACCGATGTCCGCGCCGAATGCCGAAGTCTTCGACCGTCTCAGTGCGCTCGCCGCGATCAATGATCCCGCCGAGCGTGCGCGCAAGACAATCGCCGAGACCTTCACCGGCAAACCGCTGGGCACCGTACCGGTGGGCAGTGCCGAGGACGTGACGGTCGCATTCGACAAGGCCAGGGCGGCACAGGCCCGGTGGGCCGCGCGGTCGGCCAAGGACCGGGCCGAGGTGCTCGAGCGGTATCGGGAACTGGTCATCGAACAGCGGGAATTCCTGATGGACGTGATCCAGGCCGAAACCGGCAAGGCCCGCTGGGCCGCCCAGGAAGAGATCATGGGCCTGATCTTTGCGGCCCGCTACTTCGCCAGGGTCGCGCCCGATCTGCTCGATGCGCACCGCGTGCCCGGCGCATTCCCGGTACTCAATCGCGCGAGCGTGCGCCACCAGCCCAAGGGCGTCGTCGGTGTGATCGCGCCGTGGAACTATCCGATGCTGCTATCCATCGGCGATTCGATCCCGGCGCTGCTCGCGGGCAATGCGGTGGTCGTCAAGCCGGACAGCCAGACCCCGTTCTCCGCACTGGCCAGCGCGGAGCTGCTCTACCAGGCCGGGCTGCCCCGCGACCTGCTCGCGGTCGTACCCGGTCCGGGCACCGTGGTCGGCACCGCGATCGTCGACAGCTGCGACTACCTGATGTTCACCGGATCCTCGACGACCGGGCGCACACTGGCCGAACAGTGCGGGCGCAGGCTCATCGGCTTCTCCGCCGAACTCGGCGGCAAGAACCCGATGATCGTCACTCGCGGCGCGAAATTGGATCGGGCCGCCAAGGCCGCGGTGCGGGCCTGCTTCTCCAATGCCGGACAGCTGTGCATCTCGATCGAGCGGCTGTACGTGGAGAAGGCGGTCGCCGCGGAGTTCACCGAGAAGTTCGTCGCCGCCGTCAAGGCCGCGAAACTCGGTGCCGCCTATGACTATTCGGCCGATATCGGCAGTCTGATCTCCGAGGCGCAATTGGAGACCGTCGCCAAACACGTCGCCGACGCGACCTCCAAGGGCGCGAAGGTGATCGCTGGCGGTTCGGCGCGCCCGGATCTGGGGCCGCTGTTCTTCGAACCGACCGTCCTCGCCGATGTCACCGACGAGATGGAATGCGGTCGCAATGAAACCTTCGGCCCGCTGGTCTCGATCTACCCGGTCGAGAATGTCGAGCAGGCGATCGAGCTGGCCAACGACACCGAGTACGGACTGAACGCGAGCGTATGGGCGCAGAGCAAATCCGCGGGTGAGCGGATCGCTGAGCGGTTGCATGCGGGCACCGTCTGCGTCGACGAGGGATACGCACCGGCCTGGGGCACCACCGCCGCGCCGATGGGCGGTATGGGCATTTCCGGTGTCGGGCGCAGGCATGGCCCGGACGGTCTGCTGAAGTTCACCGAACCGCAGACGGTGGTCGTCACGCGATTCATGAATCTCGATGCGCCAGTGGTGATTTCGCAGGACAAGTGGCAGCGGCTGCTGATGACCCTTGCCCGCAGCTTCCGGTTCCTGCCCGGCCGCTGACCCGGCCCCGACCCCGCCGTCCCGGTCTGCAGCGGGACGGCGGGGCCTCGCGGTGTCGGTCCGGGGCTGCGGAACCCCCTGGCCGAACACCGGGTTGTCGCCCGCGGACGCACCTACGCAGGCGTGAATCAGGCCGAGGCGACTGCTCGCGACTCAGTCCATCCGATCGGCTCCCTTCCGCGGCGGTGGCCCGGCCGCCAGCACCGTAGCCTCCTCATCGGTCAGCAGCCGCGATCGGATGATGAAACGCATGCCCTCGGGCGCCTCGAGCGAGAATCCGCTGCCGCGTCCACTCACCACGTCGACAGTGAGATGAGTGTTTTTCCAGTGTTCGTACTGCTCGCCGCTGATCCAGAATTCGGTATGCCACGGCAGCCGACCCAGCAGCACATCCGCGCCACCGATGCGGAATTCGCGCACACCGAAGCACATCGGTGAGCTGCCGTCGCAGCAGCCGCCGGATTGGTGGAAAAGCACCGGACCGTGCTGTTCGATCAACCGGCGCAACACTTCTCGCGCCCGCTCGGTGATCGCGACGCGGGCTACTCTGCCATGCATCAAAAGAGTCCGAGTTTTGTCGGTGAATAACTGACCAGCAAATTTTTGGTCTGCTGGTAGTGGTCGAGCATCATTTTGTGGTTTTCCCGGCCGATGCCGGATTTCTTGTACCCGCCGAAGGCGGCATGTGCGGGGTACGCGTGGAAACAATTGGTCCATACTCGCCCTGCCTTGATTGCCCGGCCCATCCGATACGCCGTGGTGATATCCCTGGTCCATACGCCCGCACCGAGTCCGTAGAGGGTGTCGTTGGCGATCCGGACTGCCTCGTCCACGGTGTCGAACCGGGTCACCGCGACCACCGGGCCGAAGATCTCCTCCTGGAAGATCCGCATGGTGTTGGTGCCCTCGAAAATCGTCGGCTGCAGGTAGTAGCCACCCGGCAGTCCGTCCACCTTGCGTACTTCCCCTCCGGTGAGCACGCGGGCGCCTTCCTGCCTGCCGATATCGATGTAGGACAAGATCTTTTCGTATTGGTCGTTACTGGCTTGGGCTCCGATCATGGTGGTGTCGTCGAGCGGATTACCGCCCCTGATGGCCTTGGTCCGCTCGATGCAGCGGGCCAGGAATTCGTCATAGATCGACGAGTGGATCAGCGCGCGCGAGGGGCAGGTGCACACCTCGCCCTGGTTGAGCGCGAACATCACAAAACCCTCGACGGCCTTGTCCAGGAATTCGTCGTCGGCGGCGATGACATCGGGCAGGAAGATATTGGGGCTCTTACCGCCCAACTCCAGACTGACCGGAATGATGTTTTCGCTCGCGTACTGCATGACGAGCCTGCCGGTCGTGGTCTCACCGGTGAAGGCGACCTTGGCCACGCGCGGGCTGGCGGCCAGGGGCTTACCCGCTTCGACACCGAACCCGTTGACCACGTTGAGAACTCCGGGCGGTAGGAGATCCGCGATCAGTTCGATCACCAGCAGAATCGAGGCCGGAGTCTGCTCCGCGGGCTTGAGCACCACGCAGTTGCCCGCTGCCAGGGCCGGGGCCAGCTTCCA
The DNA here is from genome assembly GCF_040609795.1 of Nocardia sp. NPDC004604. NCBI lineage: Bacteria > Bacillati > Actinomycetota > Actinomycetes > Mycobacteriales > Nocardiaceae > Nocardia > Nocardia sp. NPDC004604. The sequence goes on along the minus strand of NZ_JBEXLC010000140.1, from coordinate 15,383 downwards.
CGCCGCCATCAGGATCGGGAAGTTCCAGGGAATGATCTGGCCGACCACGCCGAGTGGTTCATGGAAGTGGTAGGCGATCGTATCGGTATCGATTTCGGCGATGCTGCCCTCTTGGGCGCGGATGGCCCCAGCGAAATAGCGGAAATGGTCGACCGCCAAAGGTAGGTCGGCGGCGAGGGTCTCGCGGACAGGTTTGCCGTTGTCCCAGGTTTCGGCGATGGCCAGGGGTTCGAGGCTGTGCTCGATCCGGTCGGCGATCTTGTTGAGGATGTTCGCACGCGCGGCCGGGGAGGTGGCGGCCCACTCGTCGGTTGCGCGGTGCGCGGCTTCCAGGGCCATATCGATATCGGATGCGGTGGAGCGCGCGACCGAGCAGAAGATCTCACCGTCGACCGGTGACGGGTTGTCGAAGTACCTGCCCTCGACGGGAGCCGCCCAGTCACCTCCGATGAAGTTGTCATAGCGACTGGCGTAGTTGACGATGCCGGTGGCCGACCCCGGTTTGGCGTAGATCATCTGTGGGCGCTCCTCGCGAATCATCTCTGCGGGGGCCACTATCGCCCGACAAGGTTGGTGCGAGGTTGGCGCCGCGATGGCGACGGAAGACTCAGGCGCGCTGCGCAGTATGCAACCGGGCCACGACCACGGCGCGGCGCACATCGTCGTCGGGCAGCAGCCGCAACGCATGTTCGTGCACCTCGATATCGCCCGGGGAGCGCTCACCGAACGCCACCGCGTGGTCGGCGCTATCGCTGGCCAGCACGGCGGTGCGGACCCCGACATCCAGATGGTCGCGCCAGGTCAGGACACCAGGGGTATCCGAGGCGGGCAGCAGTGGTCCGCGGTACAGCCAGACCGCCGAGGTGGTATCCCCGGCCTGGATTGCGGCCAGCAGGTCGACCGCATCGCAGGAGACCGGGCCGGTCAGCATGTAGCGGCGGTTGCTGATCTCGCCGCCGGTGGTGCGGCGCAGATGCGACACATCGGCCTTGAGGGTGCTGGAGGAGACCGGACGGTCGCCATAAACCGCTGCCTGCAGCTGTTCGGGTGTGAACCCATCGGGTTCCAAGGCGAGCAGCGCCAGGATCTCCAGGTGGCGTGGTGGCAGCGGAACGGGCCTGCCATCGCGGAGCAACCGTGCGCCGCCGAGACATTCGAGCCGGACGCCGGGGGCGGGATCGGGTGCGGCGGCACGCAGCATCGTCTCGACCGCGGTCACCAGGGCGCGCACCGAGGTCATCGCCATCGGATGCGAGCGGTCCCAGGAACTGGACAGATCCAGCGCACCGACCTGTCGGCCGTCGGGCGCATGGATCGGTGCGGAGTAGCAGACCCAGCCGTGTAGCGCCGCGACCAGATGTTCGGCGGCGAAGACAGTGGTCGGGCGGTCGCCGTACAGGGCGAGCGACAATCCGTTGGTGCCCATATGGCTTTCGTCCCAGCAGCCGCCGGGCGCGAAGTTCACCGCCTCGGCCTGTCGGCGCAGCGCGCGATCGCCGCACGACCACAGGACGGTGCCCGCCGCATCGGTGACGACGGCGAGATATCCGGAGTCCTCGGCGATCCCGCGCAGATCACCGGCGAGTTCGGTGATCGGTTGGCGCAGTGGGGATTCGGCCCAGCGATCGCGGATATCGCCCAGGCTGGGCGCCTCGGTGCGATTCGGATCGACGGTCGTCAATGACCGCTGCCAGGATTCGACGACCTCAGTGCGTAGCGAGGTCGAGCCCGCGGGTATGCGGAGGGTGTTGCTGGGAGCCGTCGCCCAACGGGCCCATTCCTTTTCCAGTGCGGCCCGGCGTTGGGTGAGGGTGCGGAACTGTGCCACCTCGTTAACCCCATCGTTTTAGTGTGAGCTCACGTTCGCTATCACATGATGGCGTACGCATATAGGTTCAGTCGAGAGCTCGATGACAAACCGACCGTTCTGCATTGAAGATTTGAGTGAGCGGTACGGGCACGGTCTACGCTGCTGATATGGCGAGGGTTTCGCGACGAGCCAAAGTCTCCGACGTGCACGAACTGGCCACCGGCATGCCGTTCGTCAACCGAGTCGACGGGCCGCACGGTAATGCGGTTTACCAGGTCGGCGGCAAATCCTTTGTGTTCTTCCGCAACCCGCGCCCCGACGCATTCGACCCGGACACCGGTGAGCGTTATACCGATGTGATCGTGATCTGGGTGCCCTCGGAGTCGGACAAATCGGCCCTGGTGCAGGATCCGGATTCACCATTCTTCACCACCCCGCATTTCGACGGGCATCTGTCGGTGCTGGTGCGCGGCAGCCGCATCGGCGAACTCGGCAAGCAGGAGTTGGCCGAGATCATCCAGGATGCCTGGCTCAGCCGGGCCTCGCACAAACGTGCGGCGGACTGGCTCGCCGCGCATCACGTTCCGGACTGAGCTGCCGTGGCGAGTGCTGCACTCAACGCAGCAGTTCGATGACCTCGCCCATCGGCTCCATGCTGCTCTCGAGCACGGTGACGTAGCTGAATCCGAACCGCTCCCGGCGCTCTTCCAATTGCCGCGCCATTTCCTTCGGCGTCCCGATCAGCAATGCGGGCAACTCCTCGGGCCGGTCGGCGACATCGGCGGGCAGATGCGGACCGTACAGGTCCAGCGCGGCCGACCGTTCCTCCGGCGGAATTACGCGCTGTAGCAGGATATTCAGTTCGACAGTCTCGGCTCGTGCCCCGAGCAACTCGCGCAGGTATGCCATCCGCGCATCGGTGGCGTCGCGTCCGACGAACTGCAGTGGTCCACCGTTGTAGGCCGGGGCGGCACCAGGGAGCGCGATGACCTCGGCGTGGTCGGCCGCGACCCGCAGCAGCCGATCGCCCCAACCGGCAATGACGAACGGCGGGCCCGCGGGTTGCGCGGGACGCGGCTGATACTCCGGATCGGCGAACAACCGCCGCAAAGTCGCGGCGGTTGTCGCCAACTGCTCGACCCGCTTGCCTGCGCTCTCGAAAGTGATTCCGGCTGTTTCGAATTCCTCTCGAACATATCCGGCTCCGAGTCCCAACTCGACCCGTCCATCGGTGAGCTGATCGGCCGTGGCTGCCTCGCGCGCCAAGAGCGCGGCGTTGTAGAACGGCGTATTCAATACGAAGGTGGTCAGCCGAACCCGTTCGGTTGCCTCGGCCGCGAGAATCATGGCTGGAAACGGTGCGGGCAACCCTAGATGATCGGCCACACCGACGACGTCGTAGCCGAGTTCCTCGGCCCTGCGACACTTTCGTACCCACTCGGCCCGCGAAGCGGGAGCGAGCAGAGTGACACCGAATCGGAACTTGCCTCGCGCAGCCGTCACCCTTTCCTGTCTACCAGCGTGCGCGTCCAACTGTCGATCAGCAGGGCGCGAGGATCAGTCCCACCAAAACCATCCCGGCCGAAGTCGCCGCCACTACCGGACCCGGTCGCCGCGACCTAGCCGACCCGACGATCGGCCGCACCGAATTTCATCACTGCGACGCAACGGATTTCGTCCCTGATGTCCTTCTTCTCAACCAATGCTGCGCCAATCCGATAGTGCCGATGACGAGTGTTGCGATCAGCATGGCCCGCCCCTATGGTATGGCTGTCCAACGCGACGATGCACCGGCCGCCGCGGCACGACGCCGAACTCGATCAAACTCTCCGCGGTATCCAGCACCGTCTCCCGCAGCGGGCGCATCGAGCTACTTTCGTCTCATGTTCCGCCCGGAACTTTCACAACCCGATAAGCATCCGGATGCCGGCGATGCGGCCTTCGATATCCTCGCCGACACCATCGCCGATGCGGTCGCTGTTGGATTGCCACCCACCGATAGGGTCGACGCGCCCGCCGTCATGTGGTGGAGTCCGGCGCACGACATGGCCTCACTGTGGCTGGATGGTCAGCTGGAAAAGCGCAGCATCCAACTCGGAACCGCCGCATCGAAGCTGGTCGAGGACATCACGCACCTTCATCACACCCGTCGACCCCGGCGCGTGATACCCGGGCGGGCACACTCGGCACTAGAGTGAAGCCGAACGTTTGCTGTCCGATGCACCCATACTCTTCGAGAGGGATGTTCCGATGACACAGCCGCTCGATCCAACGGTCCAGGAATTCGTCGCCGCGCTCAATGACAACGATCAGGACCGCTTCTACGCCGTCCTCACCGACGATGCGACCATGTCCGATGACGGTGTGGAACGCAATCTCACCCTGTGGACCGACTCTGAAATCTTCGGCAGCAATGGGCGCATGAACGTCGAAACCGTGGGTGACGGTGGCACCGAACTGGTTGCCGACTATACGAATACCCGCTGGGGCTCGATGCGTACCGCTTGGCGCTTCACTGTGCGCGACGGCAAAATCAGCCGATTCGAGACCGGCCAAGCCTGACAGCGTGTCTGAATACCCTGGTGAGAGTTGCAGGCACCGCCCTTCTCGGGCGTCGTCGGTTCACGCCACTTCCGGGGTGTGAACGTCGGTTCCCGCGTCGTCCGGGCCGGTTTCACTGGCACCCGTAGGGTGCCGGTCAGCGCCTTCCCGTCGGCGAGCGTTGGTAACCCGGCCTCCTGCTTGGGGGTCCGGGGATCGTGATTGGTCTTGGTGGGTCGCCGCCCACACGGCGAGGTTGACCGCCGCGTTGTGGTCGCGGTCGGCGCGATATCCGCACCCGCAGGTGAACACCCGATCCGCCAGCGTGAGAGCGGGATTGACGGTCCGGCAAGCCGAGCATCGTTTACTCGACGAGAACCACCGGTCGGCGGTGACCACGGTGCCGCCGCGCCAGGATTGCTTGTAGCGCAACAGGCGCGCGAAGTCGGCCCATCCAGCGTCGCTGATCGCACGCGCCAGGCGCCGATTGCCGAGCATGCCCGCCACATGCAGGTCCTCGAGAACGAGCCGATCGTGGGTTTTGACCAGCCTGTTGGTGACCTGATGCAGAAAATGACGGCGCACATTCGCGATGTGATGGTGGTGCCGCGCCAGGCGAGCGGCAGCGTCTTTGCGGTTGCGGGATCCTTTCCGTGTGCGGGACAACGCTTTCGCCAGCCGCCGCTGCTGACGCAGTCCGGCGGCGAGGGGTTTGGGTGGATCGTTGATGCGGGCGACTTCTGCACCGTCGGCGGTCGCGGCGACCAGGAACGCCGACAACCCACGATCGATCCCCGCCCAGCCACCATCGTCACCAGACTCCCGCGGCCGGTGGTGGCAGGCGGGGTGCAGGTCGGCGGCCTCGGTGGCCACACTGATCTGCCAGCGACCTGCCCGGAACGTGATGGTGGTGTACAGGATTTTCGCCCGGCCCTTCGCGAGCATGCGCCGCAGGCGGCGGGTGTCCTCCCGCACCCGCAGCATCCCGATCCCCGGCAGGGTGATCGACCGTGGAATGTCATTGTCGCCGACCCGGACCGCCGCACGACCGGTCTTGGAAAGTCTGTTGCGCAGCCGAAACGACGGGGTAGTGGCGTGCTTTCTCTTGAAGCGCGGGAACCCGACCTCGGTGCCTTTGCGCTTTCCGATGCGGAAGTCGGAGAAGGCGGCCAAGGCACGCCCGCAGTCGACGGCGGCTTCTTCGAACACCTGCTGGCACACCTGAGTGCGCCAGGCCAGCCCGGTCGCCTCGACTTCGGCGACCCCGTCCGGGGCGACGGCGATCACCCGCCCGGCGGCTTCGGATTTCTTCCACCCGTTGAAGGCGTTGATCAGGCTGAATCCGGACCACGGCACCGAATGGCCGGGATCGGATTTCCGGTGGGTGAGTGCGGTCTTCACGAAGTCCAGCGACTTGTTGAACGCGAACCGGGCCGCACCGGCGTGGCGTGAGAGCACGGCTTGCTGCTCGACGGTGGGGTCGAGACAGTACCGGAAGGTGGTGTGGCGGCTCATCGCCGGCGAGTGTGACATGGGGCACCGACAACCACGATCTCCCCGCAATCGGGGTAGCCCCCAGTTCCCGGATTGGCTCTGGGTACCCTCGAGTTCGTGTTCGTCACACCCCATTACGGCACGGGCTCCCTCGCCGACCTCTTCCCCTCCCTCCTCGCCGGGTTCGGTGTGCCCGGCGAGGTCGACCGGCTCGGTGTCGAGTTCGTCGCCGACCGGATCTGTGTGCTGCTGGTCGACGGTCTCGGTGCGGAGGCACTCGCCACGAATTCCGATGCGGCGCCGTTCCTGTCGACATTGGCGCAACGCACGCTGACGGCGGGCTTCCCGAGCACGACCACCGTCAGTCTGAGCTCACTCGGCGTCGGTGTGCCACCCGGCGAACATGGGTTCACCGGATATCTCATGCACGTCCCCGGCTACGACCGGCTGGTGAACGCGTTGACCTGGCGGCTACACGGCGCGGGACCGAAGATCGACCTGCTGCACGAGCTGGTGCCGGAGCAATTCCAGCCCACCGCCACGGTTTTCGAGCGGGCCGCCGCCAGCGGAATCGCCGTGACACAGGTCGCGCCGCGGCTCCAAGCAGGGTCCGGGCTGACAAGGGCCGTGCTTCGCGGCTGCGAATTCCGCCCCTATGTTTCCGTCGGCGATTTCGTCGACGGCGTCGCCACCGCATTGCGCGCGGGCCCACGCTCGTTGGTCTACGCCTATCACGGCAATCTCGATACGACCGGTCACGTGCGCGGGCCTTCCTCCGACGCTTGGCTTTTAGAGCTAGCGCACGTCGATCAGCTGGCCGCGACCATCGCCGAACATCTACCACCCGATGCCGCGCTCATCGTGACCGCAGACCACGGCATGGTGGAGCTCGCCGACCGCGTCGACTACGACACGACCGAGGTATTGCGCGAGGGCGTACGCCTACTCGGCGGCGAGCCGCGCGCCCGCCACGTCTTCACCGTCGACGGCGCGACCGACGATGTGGCGGCGATCTGGCAGGAATACCTGGGCGCTGACTTCGATGTCATCCCCCGCGCCGAAGCGATCGATCGCGGCTGGTTCGGCCCCACCGTGGCACCGCATATCGCCGAGCGCATCGGCGATCTCGTGGTCGCGGCCCGTGGTCTTCGCGGTGTCGTGCGTACCGGCGTCGAACCGCTGGAATCCATGCTGATCGGCCATCATGGGTCGCTCACGTCGGCGGAGATGATGGTGCCGCTGCGCACGTTCCGACCGTAACCGTGCCTTGCCATAGGCTGTACGCGTCGTCGCGGGCATGGCCGCCCGCTGAGCCGCCAGGAGGATCTCTATGAACGCCACGCTCTTACGCACCGGACTCGGGGTCGCGGCGGTCGCGGCACTGCTGGCCGGTTGCACCGATATCGAGCGGGCGCTCAACCAGGGTGGCGATACCACCTGCCGCGACTACGTCAAACAGGATCAGGACACCAAGCGCACGACGATCACGAAATTCATCAAGCAGCAGACGAATAACGATCACGAGCCCGCGGGCACGGCGGTCGATGCCACGATGATTCAGGTGGATCTGCTGTGCGGTGCGCAGGTCAATCAGGACACCCCGATCAAAAGGGCCGATATCGCAGGGATTTTCCTGAACAAGTAGTCCGAAGCGCGGCCGGCGGACGCCGACCGGTACGGAACGGATGGTCCGCCGGATACGCAAAACGGCCCCCGCTGAATCTCTCGGATTCTCGGGGGCCGCTCTAGTGCCGCAACCTATGCTCGGTCGAACTCGCCGTTGTTCACGCCAGCGGTGAAGGCGTCCCACTCGCCGGGCGTGAAGACCAGCGCGGGGCCGGTCGGGTTCTTGGAGTCTCGGATTCCGACATGCCCTTCTCCCAGGAAGGCAACCTCTACGCAGTCGGCTCCCCCCTGACTGCGGCTCGACTTAAACCACCGAGCGCCGGTCAGGTCAACGTTCATTATCGTGTCTCCTTGCTGCTATCTCTCTCAACATGTCGCGGCTCGGGCGAGGGTCCATGCTCGCCTGGTGAAGCTTCCGGAACGCCTTGCGAAACGTCAGCACATCCGCCCTCCTCTCAAGATAGGCGCTGCCCGCGTAACCCTCGCAGTAGACCTGAGGTGGCTCAACGACCTGTTTACCGCGTGCATCACGACCGAAGTCCATGATGGTGAACGGTGGCGACGCTGCCCCGAGCGGGATACCGGCACGGAATGGCATCACGCGGATCTCGATGTTGTCGCGTGTGCTGATGTCCGCGATATGGCGCGCTTGCGCGGACATAAGCGCTTGATTGCCAACCACTGTCCGCAGCACGTTCTCATGCAAGATGGCTGACACTGCGGTGGGTTCCCGCGAGCGGGTCAGAATGTGCTGCCGCTGCACTCGCACTTGCACGCGGCGTTCGATCTCATCGTCGGTATCGTCCGGAAAGTAGAGCCTGTCTACGGCTCGCGCATAGTCTGCGGTTTGAAACAAGCCGGGCACGATGAGCGGCTGGAAGATCGTCAAACCCTTTGCACCGGACTCTAATCCGACATACAGGTTGGCCCACGCGGGGATCAGATCGGTATACGCATGCCACCATGACTTGACGGGAGCCTGTTCGGCAAGCCCTCGTGCAATCGCTGTACGCTCCTCGGGCAGTCCGTATACCTCGCAGAGCGACAAAACGTCACTGATCCTTACCTTTTCGGTCTCACCTCGTTCGAGGCGACTCAGCGTCGGTCTGCTCCACTGCACGAGCGCCGCCGCCTCGTCCAGGCTCATTCCCGTTGCTGTGCGCGCATCTCGCAGCAATCGACCAAGCTGCCTGCGCGGCAACGTGGTTCCTGTGTCCTCGAGTTCGTCTCCCGCCATCTGCCCCACCCTCTCACTCGGCCGAACTGTTCCTCTCTTTTCGAGAGGCACCCTATGCGTCTCACGAGAAGGATTCAGGGGATTCGCGGAGATTCCGCCAGCTCGTGAGTGTGCCCCGCCCAGCGTCGGCCCTTGACACACGCTTGCGTCATGTTCTCGCCCATGCCGAAACGAGAGCTTCCACAACGAGACCCGTTCACCGGGCCACCGGCTGCTTACAGCGGCGCACCGCCCGATCTGGTCGAGCAGGTCGCGCGCGCTGTCCGTGAGTGGGCAGGCCCGTCAATAGCTCCGTCTGTGCGTCGCCTGCTCGCGGACTTCCACAAAGACACCCAGCAGAAACTGGACTGCGCTCCCATTGATAGCCGTCCGATTCTTCAGCGGGCGGACGGCTCGGTGGTGGCGGTCGACGAGGACGGATGGATTTCCGATTCGGACGCCGATCTCGACAGGGCTGACGCAATCACCGTCCAGCCCATCGACGTTCACGACATTGAGGAATCGTGAGCCCGAAACCCCAAGACCACAAGGGGGTTTCGCCCCGCCCCAACGAACCGGATGTACACCTCAGCGTGTTCCTGCACGGCGTGCGTTTCGACTATGTCGCCTGCCTTACCGCCGCGCTGATATTCACGCGCGAGCACCGGATGCAGCATTACGCCGACGCAGTCACCATCGACCTCGGCGACACCGGCCGCTATCCGCGCCTTCCATGCGAACGCCTGTTCCTTGGTCCATGAAATGCGGCGATCCGCCGATGCCGCCGACTGGCCCGCAGTGTTTCCCGCATTGCCCGTGATGTCCGTTTCGAGTAACCGCTGGGTCTGCGTCGCGCTACGGAACTCCCGCTACATGGATCGCGCCCTGGACGCGTTGCGCGCGCCCAGGATTAGCCGGTCCGACACGCCTTTCATCTGCCCGACTTCGGCGGCGGCCATCGGCCGTCGCGCGATCCGGACGCCCCGAACGCCTGAATCTCGTTGATGCTCAACGCTTATCGCCGATCATGGGATCCGGGCGGTCGGGCAGGGTGATCCCGATCGCGTCGCGGCGTGGTCTACGTCTCTTCGTCCAGGAGGGCGCGCAGCGCCAAGTCGCCCACCTGCCGCAGTTCGTCGTGGCTGCGGCCGGCCGCAGCCTGGACGGCGATGCCGTCCGAGATCGTGTGGACTAGCGCGGCCAGGGCGGCTGGTTCGTGGCGGGTGGGCAGGTCGGTGGCTTGCTCCAGCCGCCTGCGCAGCGCCGCCTCGCCGGCTTTGCGAACCGTGACGGCGTCCCGGCGTACAGCGTGCGCGTCGGGTCCGCAGGCCTGAACGGTCTTGACGCACAGGCAGCCGTGGGGAGTGTTCTCGCCTGCGGTCAGGTCGACGGCCCCGTGGATCAGCCGCTCGACAACCTCGCGGCCGGTGGACGCGTCCAGCGCGTTGGCGGCGTAGGCGCCGGGGCCGTCGAGGTAGCGGGCGAGGACCTTGCCGAACAGTTCCTCCTTGTTGCCGAAGGCGGCATAAAGGCTGGGCTTGTTGATGCCTATCGCGGCGGTCAGGTCGGTCAGCGAGGCGCCCTCGTAGCCATGCCGCCAGAACACCTCCAGCGCGCGGTCGAGTGCGGTGTCTGCGTCGAACGAACGTGGTCGTCCACCGGGCATGCCGTCCTCCGTGCTCTCTCCCATGTTTTTTACCTATCGGTACATTACCGCTTGCGCGAGAGTGTCGCGCCCTTTAGTTTCATACCGAAAGGTACATAACTAGGGAGCGATACATATGATCCGAGTCGGAGTTGTCGGGGCCAGCGGTTGGGCGGATGGCTCGCACCTGCCCGCGCTCGCAGCGCTCGAGGAGTTCGACGTGACCGCGGTCGCGACCACCAACCAGGCCAGCGCGGACCAGGCGGCCGCCGCCCACGGCGCACGGCACGCCTTCGCCGACGCAAGCGAACTCGCCGCGCACCCTGACGTCGACCTGGTCGTCGTCTCGGTGAAGGCCTCCGGGCATGCCGCCGTGATCAGGGCGGCGCTCGAGGCGGGCAAGCACGTCGTGTCCGAGTGGCCGCTGGGGGTCGACGCCGACGAAGCGGGGGAGCTGACCGAGGCCGCCACCGCCGCAGGCGTCGTCCACGCGGTCGTCCTCCAGGGCCACCACTCCCCGAGCGCCCGCTTCGCCGCGGACCTCCTAGCCGAAGGCCGGATCGGCAGGCTCGAATCGGTCGCGCTGGTGGCGGAGGGCGCCCCCTGGGGCGGCAGTCGAATATGGCCGAATCTGGTGTTCGGCCTCGACCCCACAGAGGGAACCAACATCCTGACCATCATGGCCGGCCACTTCCTTGCCGCACTCGAACGGGTCGCGGGCCCACTGACCGAAGTCTCCGCACGGCTGCCCCGCATGCACGACCGCGTGCTGGTCGCCGGGACGGAGCGGACCGTGCCCAACGCCACGCCCAGCCACGTGCTGCTGCACGGATTGCTTGCGAGCGGCGCCACCGCCTCTGTCGCCGTGCACGGCGGCAACGGACCCGCCCGGAACGGGTTCCTCCTCGAACTCGTCGGCAGCGACGGAACGTTGACCGCCACCCCGGCCCAGCCCGCGACATTCATCCACTGGGGCGACTGGGACATTCGGATCGGCGACGAGGTGCTGGCCGTGCCTGACACTTATCGCACCGCCCCCGCCAGCGTCCAGTCCGGCCCGCCGGCCAATATCGCGGCCCTCTACCAGGAGGTCGCCCAGGCCATCGCCGAAGCCCGGCAACCGCATCCCAGCTTCGAGACCGCCCTGCGCCACCATCGGCTCCTCGCCGCCATCGAACGGTCCGCGGCCGATGGAATCGTCCGGGACATCTCGTAGTCGGCATGTATGGCGGAATCGACCGATTCCGCCCCCGCGCCGAACCGCCGATCTGATCCCCAGACGACGATTTCAGAGGTCTGCTGCAGCACGTCGTCAACGTGCTGTCTACGTCCGGCTCGGCGACTCGACCCGCGCGGATGGGCGCCGAACTTGTGCCTGGGCGATCAGTCTGACGAAGGCGTATGCGAATGCCTTTCCGCGGCAGGGGAGTCCGGCGGTGGTCCTCGAATGGCTCGGTTGGCACCAAGGTGTTCTGATCGTCGAAGGCATGGCACACCGAACCGAAGGGCGCGGTGTTCGCCGGACTGGGCCGCGGGCTCGGCGGCCGGTGTGGATCAACTCATCCGGATATCGGAGCCGGCCCATCCTTGCGGGCGGCCCGGCGTGACCGCGGATGGCGAATTCGAAGGGCGCCAATGGAATCGGTCAAGCCACTGGACTTCACCGGCAGCAGCCAAAAAAGTGATGGTCAAGGCTCAGTTGCCCGCTATGTGCATATTGCATAAATGTGATTTACATCACATTTTCCCGGGCATTTTGTCGGTAGATCATGGCATGGTGGTCGGCATGCCTTATGACGATTCCGTCGCCGCGACCGATGTCATCCGCCTGCTCGGTGCCAGCGAGCACAATCTGCGCAATGTGTCGTTGGAGATCCCGAAGAACAAGATCACCGTATTCACCGGTGTCTCCGGCTCGGGGAAATCGTCGATCGTGTTCGACACCATTGCCGTGGAGTCCCAACGTCAGCTCTATGCGACGTTTCCCGCGTTCATTCTCAATTTCCTGCCACGCTACGAGCGTCCGCACGCCGAGACGATGGAGAATCTGACGGCCCCGGTCATTATCGACCAGCAGCCCGTCGGCGGCGGACCGCGCTCGACCATGGGCACGATGACCGATATCTACTCGATGGTGCGCGCCATGTTCGCCCGATTCGGTTCGCCCTCGGCCGGATTCGTCTACAACTACTCGTTCAATGTGCCGCAGGGCATGTGCCCGGACTGCGACGGACTCGGGGTCACGGTGCGGGCCGATCCGGATCGACTGCTCGACCGGACCAAGTCACTCAACGAGGGGGCGATCCTGCTGCCCGGCTATGCCGTCGGCAGCGGAGAGTGGCAGATGTACGGCAAGTCAGGCCGATTCGACCCGGACAAGAAGCTGGCCGATTACACCGAGGAAGAGTTCACCGAGCTGCTCTACGGCACCGGCGGCAAGGTGGAACTGACCTTCAGCAAGGGCACCTGGAAGGCGAATTACGAAGGGCTGGCGGCCAAATTCACCCGCACCCGATTGCAACGCGATACCTCGACGCTCAGCGAGAAGACGCGCGAACAGATGCAGAAGTTCCTCACCGAGGGCGTCTGCCCGTCCTGCGACGGCGCCCGGCTCAACCCCGCGGCGCTGGCCACAAAGATCGACGGCCGCAATATTGCCGACTGGTCGGGTCTGCAGATCACCGATCTGGTGGCGGTGCTCGACGAGATCATCGATCCGGCCGCACTCGGGCTGGCCGCCGCCATCCAGACCGCGCTGCGGCGAGTAACCGATATCGGGCTCGGATATCTCAGCCTGGATCGCCCGACCGCCACACTGTCCGGCGGTGAGGGGCAGCGGCTCAAGATGATCAAACACTTGTCCAGCACATTGATCGGGATGACCTACATCTTCGACGAGCCGAGCGTCGGACTGCATCCGCGCGATGTCGGGCGGTTGAACAACCTGCTGAAGGCGTTGCGGGACAAGGGGAATACGGTGCTCGTGGTCGAACACGATCCCGATGTCATTCAGATCGCCGACCATATTGTCGATGTCGGGCCGCGGGCCGGATTGCACGGCGGACAGGTGGTGTTCGAAGGTAGCTTCGCGGACCTGCGTACCGCGGATACGCCGACCGGTGCCGGATTGCGCAGGCCGTTCACCGTCAAGCAGACATTCCGAAAGTCCAACGGCGAGTTGCTGATCGAGCACGCGAACGTACACAACCTCAAGGATGTGACGGTCGCGATCCCGACCGGCATCCTGACCTCGATCACCGGGGTCGCCGGATCCGGAAAGAGCAGCCTCATCCGGGATGTGTTCGTACGCGAGCATCCCGACGCGATCTTCGTCGACCAGTCGGCGATCGCCGCCTCGTCCCGCTCGACTCCGGCAACCTATCTGGGGCTGATGGATCCGATCAGGAAGCTCTTCGCGAAGGCGACCGGTGAGTCGCCCGGCCTGTTCAGTTTCAACTCGACCGGTGCCTGTAAGCAGTGCGAGGGCCGCGGCGTGATCATTACCGAGATCGCCTATATGGACCCGGTGACCACCCACTGCGATGCGTGCGACGGGCGTCGGTTCTCCGACGAGGTGCTGGCATTGACGCTGCGCGGCAGGTCGATTGCCGATGTGCTGGAACTGTCGGCGGAAGAGGCACTGAACTTCTTCACCGAAAAGGCACTCGTCACGAAATTGCGCACGATGAACGAGGTCGGCCTCGACTATCTGAGCCTCGGTCAGGCAATGAGCACCCTTTCCGGCGGTGAGCGCCAACGCATCAAACTGGCCACCCAACTCCAGAACACCGGCACCACCTACGTTCTCGACGAACCGACCACCGGCCTGCACATGTCGGATGTGGATACGCTGCTCGCCCTGATGGACGGCTTGGTCGACCGCGGCAACACGGTAGTGGTCATCGAACACAACCTCGACGTGGTAGCCCATTCCGACTGGGTCATCGACCTCGGCCCCGACGGCGGAAAGGACGGCGGCGAAATCGTCTTCACCGGCACCCCCGCCGAGCTGCTGACCCACCCGACATCACTGACAGGTGAATACCTGCGAAAGTACAAGGGCGCCTGAGCAAGCGCGGCCGAAGGCGGCAGGGGAGCCGATGCCGATGAACAGGGTCTGAGGGCCGCGCCCGTCAGGCCCTGCCCATCGATAGGCGGACTCGGCCAGGCCGACCTTGTGCACATGCACGACCTTGCGCGAGGACTTGGACTCGGCTGGGCCCGCCTGCCGATCTGTGCGCGCGGGCACTCGCCCGGCTATTTCCCGATGCGCCGGACTTCACCGAGCCGTGGACCACCCTGCTGTGGGCCACCGGACGTGCCGAACTCCCCGGCCATCCACAGCTCACAACATGGCGGTGGGACGGGACATCTCGTCGCACTTGACCGCGCACCCTGCCAACGGGTTGACGCAGGACAACGCGATGCCCCGTCCGGAAACCTACTATCGGGTTTCAGCGCCCGCCGCGGATGGCGGTTCGCAGCCCGATGCTCGGCGAGGCGATTGTTCAGCGCGCGATACGAACCGACTGCGGGCCGGTTGATGCAATGACGGTCTGGCCTTGGCTGAGTGTGACCGTGACCGTGCCACCAGATTCGTTGGGCAGTGTGCGACCAGGCGCGACGAGATTGCCCGACCAGGTGTGCGCTGTGCTATCGCAGTCGACCATGACCGGTCCGTCGAGTTGCACGGCGATCGGGCCGCCTAGATCACCTTGCATCATTTGTTCCAGCGAGCCGTCCACAACATCGACTCCGGCGGTTCCACCACCATCACAAGTAGCCGATCCGTTGATAGTCAACGCGCTGACGTTGTAGCCGAGTTCAGGCTCGACAGTGATCGATGTGGCTGGCTGGGCGGTTGCGGTTGCAGCGAGGATTCCTGCGCAGCAGCCGACTACTCCAGTGACAAACGCTAGATCCGAGCGAAGCGAACTGTTGAACATGGTTGTTCTCCCGTCGATGCTCGTTCGAAGGATGCCAACCCGCCTATCATCCCAGCCTCCGTCAGCTTCCACTTCAGTTTGATTTGATAGGAGCGAGTGCCCGCT
>NZ_JBEXLC010000139.1:0-23519 GCF_040609795.1 Nocardia sp. NPDC004604 | reverse complement strand
GTCGGCGTGCGGCGGCCTCGAGCCCCACGTACATGTTGAACGCGTTGCTGTACAAGCCTCCATAGACGTGGTGCCAGCTCTTGACTCTGCCTTGCTGGGCGAGGTCGACGGCGGCCTTGGTGTCGTCGCCGCCGACGTCGTACACCTCGCATAGCGCCTGTACGTCCTGTCGGCGGACCTTTTGAATCTGTCCGGTCTCGATGCGCTGAAGCACGGCTCGGGATAGGTCGACCAATTTGGCGGCTTCGGCAATGGTGAATCCGGTGGCTTCGCGGCGCTCGCGAAGGAACCGTCCGAGCTGGCGGCGCGGCAGGGTTGATGACGGGCCGTGCTCTTCGGTGCTGGTCACGGGGTCTCCTGGAATCGAGTCACATCGGATCGGGAACCGAGCCTGTTCTTACTGCAGAACCGAGCGCCGTTCTGGCGTTTTAGAGCAATCGCAATCGAGTTCTCGTTTCTGCTGCTGTCTATCGGTTGCTGATGCTGTGCTGTGGGCGGCGCTCGAGCTGGAAATCGTTGAGGTACAAGGCCTGTTCGACCGCCACCCCGCAGCTCCATCGACCGAAGGCCTGGAACGATGACGAACAATCAAGTGGCAGAATCACATACAGGGCAATCCGACGCGCCGAAGGCTGTTGGATTCGTGCGCGGTGACGTGTCCGGACTCGCCACACCCCGGCACGCAACCGCCGTAACGCAGCACGCCCGGCTACTGGGCTACCAGTACGTTTACACGGTTCGGCCACCGCAGGACATCCCCGATCCGATCGGGTACGCCCTCGGGATCGCCGCCGGGCTGGGTGTGGCCGCGATCGTGATCTACGACTTGGCTCAGGTCGACGATCAACCAGCGCGGGTGTGTGAAGACTTCGATCTCGAAACCGTTTGTCCCGCAACCACATGGGCGAGGGTCGCCTACCGGGCCATCCCCGAGACAGGGGTGGCCTGATGCGCGAGGACATGATCGTCACGCCGCCGCGAGTTTGCGGGTATGCCGATATCGCGTTGGCGCATCAGCAGATGCGCGAGCATCGCGCCTGTCGTATCGGCTTGTGCGTGTGGAAGGCGGCGGCGTATTACACGCTGGTCGGTGCGGGTCGAGTCACGCCGCAGTCGTTGACCCCGCGCGAGCGCTCCGCCGCGCGTGGCCTCGAGTTCCCGCCACTGGACCGCGAGGGCTCCGCGCAGGGTGGGCCGACAGTACGAACACTGCGTGAGGTGCTGGACAAGCTCACCGAGCTGGCGCTACCGATTCCGGGCGCGAACAGTGGCGGCGACGGCTGACGATCCGGGGGGAGCCGGGATGAGCGAGCATCGCACCGAGGTGGACGGCTGGCAGGCGATCTGGCGGCTCGACGACCACCGCGTTCGAATGATGTTGGTGCGCAACCTATTCGAATCGGAGCCACTGCTATCGATGTCGACCGCGGCCACCGCACCGGACCTGGTACAGGTCCGGGAGCGGTTCCCGGACCTGTCGCGGTTGTGGGACGCGGTACGTCACGAGTACTGGACGGAATCCCTGTCCCCTAAGGAGCGTCCGCCGGGGACGATCTGAGTGACGGGCATCCACCGACCCGGTGCGCCGCGATCGTCTGATTCGAGCACTTGCTACCTGTACCAGATGTACTGCCCACGGACGTTGGTAACGGCGTGGCGAGCTGACATGGCGAAGACCTCCGAGTGAAGTGCGAGCTGTCTAGGAACGCACCGAATTCACTGGAGGTCTTCGTGTCTCACCGTAATGCCCCATTGTCGGAGTTGGGCCTCGCCTACAGTGAAATACTGCCCGACGAACGCAAGGAAACCGCGGTCGCGAGCGGGCGGATCACACCTCCAGGTCCCCCTCGATGCCCTTGAGGCGGTGCCGGGCCAGCGCGAGGTTCGCCCGGCCCCGGTCCAGGGCGAGGTAGAGGAACAGACCTTGTGACTTACGGCCGGTCATCGGTCGGATGATGTGGTATTGGCCCGACAACGTGATGAGGATGTCCTCGATGGCCTCGTTGAGCCCCAGCTGCTCCATGGTGCGCAGCTTGGCGCGCACCACCTCGGTGTTGCCCGCGGCGGCGACCTGGAGGTCGAGGGCCTTGGAGCTGCCGAGCATCCCAAGCGCCATGCCGCTGTCGTAGTCGACGACGGCGGCTCCGATCGCGCCGTCGATCGCCATCATCTCTTTCAGCGCCAGATCCATATCGGACATATCTGTTCCTTTCGATCGGTGTTCGTTTCCTAGTCTTTTCCAGGGGCCGTCAGCTGGTCGGCGATCCTGCGCGCCACCGGGCGCGACTCCAGATGGAGCCGGCCGACGTTCACCTCAGGGCCCGCCAGCACGGTCAGCGAGGCCCAGCTCGCCGCGTAGACCACCACGTACCCGCCGGTGCCGCGCACCACGACGTCATGGAACCCGCCATCGTGCGCGGTGGTGGCCATCCGGTGCGACAGCGCCAGCTGCGAAGCGGCCAGCGCGGCCATGCCGGAGGGCTCGATGTGCGCGGGCAGATCGTGGGCGATGAGCAGCCCGTCAATGGATGCCACCAGCGTGCCGGTCAGGTGCGGGATGCGATCGTGCAGTGCCTTCAGCTCTGCCAGCACCACCGCGTTCGGTTCGGGTCCGGACACCGCCACCTTGGTCAACCTTCCCATCAGTGCGTGACCGAGCAGTTTCCTCCGCGCGGTCACTCGAGCTCCGCCAAAGCTGCCCGCAGACGGAGGAGCAGGGCCTCATCAACTGGCTCCCATTTCGGTTCGGAAGCCGGCTCGGCCCGCCGCGTCCGGCGTCGAGGTAGCGGCTCGGACTCGGCGACTTCGCGAGCGGCCGCCACCGGCTCGGCTGTCTCGACCGGAGCGGGTGCCGCGACGGCCGGCTCGATCAGCCCTGCCACGGTCAGGTCCCGAACTGCCTTCAGACAGCCATAAGTGGTGCGGCCGAGCTCGCGTGCGATCCCGGTGATGCTGCGCCGGGTGTCAGCGGCGGCCAGCACCTCGGCCTGGCCGCCGGTGAGTACCACGCGCCGTCGCCGCACGCGGCGGACAGGCACAACGGGGGCGCGGTCGACCAACGTCGCAGGCCACGGCCCAGACTCCGGATCGCCACGCCGCGCGCACTCATGAACGAGCGCGCGCGGCGTGATCTGGCAGACCGGGGCGAGCCAGTGCGGCGGCGCGGGCTGGAATTCAGGGACGGCGGGCGAGGCCAGCAGAAAGTAGGCGGCATCGAACACCGATAGCAGTACCAGAGTTTCCAGCCCTGGTCGTCCCAGCACATGGCCGGGATTTCCGTCTGCGGCCCGCCGCCAGTCCTCCGTGGTTGCCACACCCGCCTCCACGACAAGCCGGTCCAGCCCGGTTGTCCGGCCGCAGTCGACGGATGCGATCGCGCCCTCGGTCAGATGAAACGCGCCGTCGCCAGCGCGCAACATGCCGGTACGCCTTTCCTTTTCGAGCCGCTGCAGTTCGACCGCGAGCTCAACGCTCATGACCGTCCTCGGTCAATTCGCGCAGAATTCCCCGGAGCTGGAACCGCGCCATCGCCAGATTCCCGGTGTCGTCGTCGAGCACAACGTGCATGAAAAGCCGACCGTCGAAGTCGCCGTTCACCAGATTCAACAGGTGATATGCGCGGGTTCCGCAGACGATGATCTCGGTGACGTCGTCACCGTCGCGGCCGGTTGCCAACGCTGTGCAGCCGAGCACCTCGCGGACCACATCGGTGGTGGTGGCGGCGGCCTCATGCTGGTCCACCAGATCGTGCCGACCTGCCGCGGCGATCGCCAGACCACTCGCTCCGTCCACCAACGTCACACTGCGCGCACCGGGAATCTCCATGACACGTTGCAGACAGCCGTCGATATCGGTCACCGTGCTCTGGCCTGCCTGCCTGTCGTGGGATGATTTCAGCAAACCAGACGCTACACACCGTGCCTACCGGTGTACAGAAAAAACCGGAAAATCGTACTAAAAAACGCATCTCCCCTGCGGCAGGCGGAGATTGGGGCCGGAGCCGCTGGACAAGAACTGCTGGCCGTTGTCGGAACGGACCTGCGATACGACGCCGGATGCGATGCAGTACCTGATGGCACGGACACGGCAGCCGCACACGGGATAACCCCGTTACCCTGCAAGCGAATCCAGCAACTCATCCGCATGCGCCAGCTCAGTATCCACCGCGGCCTGGTTTTGAGATCGGCACCGGAACTCGAGCCCGACACGCCGACCCGAACAGAGTCCTACTAGCTAGTGTGTCGGTCCCAAATAGTGTGTCGGGCCCAAATTTCGGGACCGACACACTACGGCCTGCTACCCACCAACGATCAGGACTGGGGCGAGGAGTACCGCACCCTCGAGGTCGTCAGGGATCTCGATCAATGACCCCGGAAGTCGTTGATGGTCACTCGTCCGGTTCCTCGACCTCGTCGCACTCCATATCGGCCAGTTGGCTGCGGGTGTTGAGGAGTTCGGTGGCTACCTCGCTCGATGGGTCCGTTTCGGCCAGTTCTTCCAGTTCCGTGAGTAGTTCGCGCATCGTCGCCAGCCATGGCCGATCGGGTTCCGAACCGCTGCCGTAGAGCTGTAGCCAGGCCGCCGAGCGCAGGCATTTGGCTCGGGGGCCGATGCGACCGAGGCTGCCCCACAGGTGCGCCGCGCGCAGGAAGGCGGCGATCGCCTGTTCGTCCTCGCCGCCGTAGTCCAGCACCGAGGCCGCCGACCAGGCCAGCTCGGCTTCGAGTTCGACGCGGTCGGGATCATTGTGGACCAGCCGGGCACCCTCGACGAATTGCTGTGCAGCATCACGGAATCGGTTGAGCTTGCGCAGTGATTCGCCGTATTGGCGGCGCACGAGCGCCATTTCGGCGGGGGGATAGGGCATCTCACCGGCCGCGAGTGGCTGTTCGAACAGTGCGGCCGCCTCACCGTGCCGTCCGGCCCGGTGCAGCGCACGCGCGGCGACGAAGGTGAGGTGTATCGCGTCCGCGGGCGAGATCGGTTCCCAGCGGGCCGCGGCGGTGAGTGCTGCGTCGGCGAGTTCGTATTCGCGGCCCCGCTGCCCGGACAGCGCCATGACCAGTTGGGAGCTCAGTCGCGCGAGATGTTCGGCGGGCAGTGCGGTCGCGCCGATCGAGAGTGCTCGGCGCAGATACTGTTCGGCGTCCTGTGGATAGTCCACCAGTCGTACCGCGGCCAGTTCGGCCAGCTGCAGTGCGTCCTCGGCTTGCTCCTCGGAAGTCGCGGTGACAGCCGGTGCCACGGCGGCGACCTTGCGCGGCAAGGTGTTGCGCACACCGAGCGGAAGGTGCTCGACCAGCTGCTGCTGCGCGAGGCGGGCCGCGACCCGATCGCTGACTACGGTATTGCCATTGCGGCCGTCGTAACGTGCGGCGAGTTCGCCGATTTCGACGGTGAGGTCGCCGCGCACCGAATCCACTGTGCCCGCGCCGATTTCGAGCGCGCCGAGATCCAGCTCTGTCAGCCGCCGCAACAGCACACCGACACCCGATATGAAGGCGAGCCGAATGGCGGCGTCCGCTCCCGGATCGGTCAGCCACGCCGTATGTTCGGACAGGATCTCCAGACCGCGCGCCTCGTTCCCGGTCAACGCGCAGAATTCGATGTGCTCACCCACCGAGCGACGCAGATCCGGAATATGGCGTACCAGGGGATAACCCGTCAAATGCGCACTGCGCGCCTCGGCGATGCGACCGGTGCGCACCATCGGCAGCAAGGCGTGCCCGAGCACCCGGTGCGGTTCCTCGGCGCAGCTGCGCGTTCCATCGATGACCGGGTGCCAGCACTCGAGTGCGGCCTCGAAGTCACCGGCCTGCGCATAGTTGGTGCCCCACTGGTTGCGTTCACAGGCATCGCAGTCGGACATGCTGTCGCGCGCTGCCGCCCGGGCCGCGTCGAGCAGATCCGCGGCCGCGTCGTGGTCACCGAGTTCGCGGGCCAGGTCCGAGCGCAGCGCGAGCACCGGACGAGCACTGTATCCCCGCTGCCGATAACGACTTTCGAGTTCGTCGAGCCAGCGGTAGGTGGTGCGCAGCGGTACGGCGGGATTGTCGATCAGGCCCCAGGTCAGCCATTTCAGATACCAGTGCACCGAATGCGTCATCCCACCGAGTTCGGCGGGGAAGTCGTCGTAGATCCGCAGCAGCCTGCCGTAGGCGACCGGAGCCAGATCTCGTTCACCCGCATACGCATACGCCTTGGCCAGCTCCAAAAGGACACTGCCCTCCAGTGCGCGGTCCGGACCCGACTTCGCCGCGGCGGCAAGGGTTTCCAGGCGCTCGGTGCGGCCGCGCCCGTGCGGCAGCGAACGGCTCTGCGCCAGCGCCGCCTGGATCTCGGAGGTCTCCATCTCAGGCCTCCTCCGCGGTCTCGCCCGCCGCGTGCCGGGTCGCCCAGGTGAGGAATTCGCCGAATGCGCGATTGAGCAGTGCGGTATCGGCCGGTCGCAGCGGCCGGTGTGTCATCAGTAACGCCTGGCCATAGAGGGATTCGATGGCCGTCTTCAGGAAGGCGGGATCACCGATGTGGCTCAGCCTGCGCACCACCGGACTGTGGTGGTTCAACACCAGCTGCGCGCGGGGCGCGCTCGCTTCCAGCGCGCCGAGGATTTCGGTCCAGAGTTCGTCGGCGCCGACAGTGGTCTCGACCCGTGTTCGTGCATTGCGCGCGCCCCGACTGTCCAGATGCAGGGCGGGCACCGAAACCGGGTGGAACGCACGCAGAATCACATCGCAGGACAGCGGATCCAGGGCCGTGCGGGCGGCGGCGAGCACCGGGGCCAGCGCCAGTTCGTCGGGCGGATCCACCAGGTCGAGGGCATTGGTGACGGCGGCCGCGTCCAGTTCGGTGACCGTGACATCGGGCAGTATCACGGGCAGCAGGGCGACGAGTTCGGCATCGTAGGTGTAGCCGCCGTTGACGACCCCGATGCCCTGTGCGGCCGCGATGGCGGCCACCTGACGGAACTCCTCCACCGTTGCCGTCACCCGCACCGCGGGATGGTTGCGGGCGAATTCGGTCAGCGGGACCCGGCCATCGGTTGTCTCGAACAGCAAGTGCGGCACCATGATCCGCAGCATGTCGGGGGAGTGCCTGGCCATTGCCTTGACGCCGAGCGCGTGCACGGACAGAAACGCGGCCAGCCGCTCAGGCTGTTCGGCGGCGATTTCGGTGAGCCAGTCGCGAATTCGATCCCCGAGGGTATCGCGGATGATGGCGAGGCGTTCGTCTTCGTAGAGCCCCTCGCGCGAGGCGGTCGGGCGCAGGCTGTCGGCATCGATCACGCAGCGTACGAAGAAGGCCCAGTCCGGCAGCAGTCCGCGCACCGCATCACCGAGCAGCATGCCCTTGAGATAGATCCGGTGTGCGCTGGGATCGGCCGGATTGCCCGGCTGCGACAGTACGAAGGCGACGCCGCTGACTCCGGCCAGTTCGGCATCGAGGTCGATCACATCCAGCGGGGTGAATCCGAGTGTGCGCTCGCCGTATTCGAACAGCGCCGCCCGTCGCTGCGCCGGGGACGGATAGCTGCGCCGCCACACCGGAGGTCCATCGGTCGCGCGCAGTCCGACGCCGTTCGCCTCGACCGTCACCTCGTAGGGCAGCAGCGAACCGTATTCACGGACCAGGTCGAGCACCCGTCCGGGGGTGAACCATGCCTGCGCGCCGGCTCGTGGCGTGAGATGCACTGTGGTGCCGGGTTCTCGACGGTCCGCGGGATCGAGTCGACGCAGTGCATAGGTGCCATCGGCGGCGGCCAGCCATTCGACGGGCGCGGCGGTCGGATCGATGGCCGAACGGGTGACCACCCGGATTGTTTCGGCGACAGTGAAGCAGGCCAGCAGCCCGATGCCGAACTGCCCTAGGAACTCTCGGCGCGCGCCCTCGATATCGTCGCGCTTGGACGAATGCCCGATGGTGGCGAGGAACCGATGCACATCCGCCTCGGTCAGACCGATGCCCGGATCGGTTATCCGCAGTCCGGATTCGTCGATGACCAGGCGAATCGCGGTGGGCGCCAAGGCGTCGAGCTGGGTACGCGCGGTGACGGCATCGACCGCGTTCTGCAACAGCTCCCGGATGTACACCCGAGGACTGGAATACAAGTGATGGGATAGGAGATCGACGATTCCACGCAGATCGACCTGAAACGAATAATTCCCATCACCAATGCGGTCCGACCCCGACCATGCACCACCCGGTGCGCTGTTCACCATGGGCCGAATCCTGGTGTGCGCCGCCAACAGTTCTCTTAACGAACGCTGATGGTGTTAACAGTCCGGACGCTTCGACTTTGGGAGTTTGCTGACAATCGCGTCGTAGGACTGATCGACGAGTTCACGCAGTTCGTCGTCGGACACCGCACCACCGAGTTGTATGACATTCCAGCCGTAGCGGCCGATGTAGGCCGATGGCGAGACGTCGTCCGGGTAGATCCGCACCAGCTCATCGGCCTCCTCCCGATTGGGCCCGCACTTCAGCCCGATCGAAGTCGATCCAAGGAAGGCGAATATCTTGTCGCCGACCTTGGCGACGATATCGCCCTCCCACGGCTCGTCCTGCCAGGCACCGGGTTTCGCCAAGCAGTACTTCAGCAGCTGCGCCTCGAGCACTGTCGCCTCACACCGGCAGCAGGCGGGACACCACCGCGGTCAGTTGCTTGGCCGAGCGGCATTCGTGCATCTCGATCACCTCGCGGTACTTATCGGCGGCGGAATCGCCTGAGCCCCAATTGCTTTCCTTCTCCGGATTGAGCCAATGTGCGTGTTTGGCGGTCTGCACCAGTTGGCGCAGCGTATCCAGTCGCGGGTCGCGGTAGTTGGTGCGGGCATCGCCGAGGATCAGCAGTGAACTGCGGGCGGTGACGGCATCGGGCCAGTTCGTGGCGAAGCCGGTGAGCGCATGGCCGTAGTCGGAGTGTCCGTCCAGGCCGACCACTTTGCCCTCGGTGAAGATGCGTGCCATGGCCTTGTCCAGCTGGGTGTTCGGATCGAAGAACCGGGTCACCTCATCGGTGCGGTCCACGAACGCGAAAATGCGCACCCGGGAAAACTGTTCGCGCAGCGCGTTGACGAGCAACAGCGTGAAGTTACTGAATCCGGCCACCGAACCGGACACATCGCAGAGCAGGACCAACTCGGGACGACCCGGGCGTGGTTTGCGATTCACCAGGTCGATGGGCACACCGCCGGTGGACATGGATTTGCGCAGCGTTTTGCGCAGATCGATCTCGCCACGGCGCGCATGCCTGCGCCGCACGGCCAGTCGGGACGCCAGTATCCGGGCCAGGCGCTGGGTGCTGCGCCGCATCTCCGCGAGCTCGGTTTCCGAGGCGCGCAGGAAATCGACATCCTCCGCCTGCCGCGCGACGGCATAGCTGGCGACGCGTTCGCGGCCGATATTCTCGGCCACCCGCCGATGGGTTTCCGCCTCCACGATGGCGCGGAATCCGGCAATGCGCGCCCGGCCAGTGCGGCGGGCGACCTCGGTGTCGAATTCGCTGGTATCCGGCCCGGCGCCCAGGCCCTGCAGAATCCTGGCCAGCAGGATTTCCGGCTGCACCTCCCGCAGGGTGCGGTACGCCGAGAAGGAGGGGCCGCGCGAGGACTCGTACTGACCGAGCTGTTCGACCAACTGCGCGGCGATCATTTCCAGCTGCTGGGCCGAATCCTCGCGGCTCAGCAGCGTTGCGAGCAATCCCCGCAGCGCGGGCATGTCGATCTCACCGGTGGGCGTGCGTGGAATCTCGATGTCATCCGGTGTGCCGCTGCGCGCGCCGAGCGCGGCCGGGAACCACAGGTCGAACAGGCCGTCGAAGGTGCTGCGGTGCGTGGTACGGCGCAGCAGTGCGCAGGCCAGACCCTCGCGCAACACCTCGCGGTCCATCAGATCCAGCACCGACACCACCCGGCCCGCGTCCACGGTCTCCGAGGGACCCACCGCGATGCCGCGCGCCCGCAACGCCTCGACGAAACCGACGAGATGCCCCGAAAGCCCGTGCGGCGCATTGAGTATTGGTGTCGCGGGCACCGATCCGGCCGCCATGGTCAGGCCAGCTTCAGCTCGGCCAGCGCGCGCTGGTGGTCGGCCTGATGTTTGAGCACGACACCCAGGGTGGCGCGCACGGTGGTGTCGTCGAGATCCTGCATGCCGAGCGCGAGCAGGGTGCGTCCCCAGTCGATCGACTCGGCGACACTCGGCAGCTTCTTCAGCTGCATACCGCGCAGCACGTGCACGATCCGGACCAGCTGGGCGGCGACCGCGGCGGACAGTTCCGGCACCCGACTGGCCAGGATGCGGCGCTCGAGTTCTTCGTCCGGGAAGTCCAGGTGCAGGTAGAGGCAGCGGCGCTTGAGCGCCTCGGACAGTTCGCGGGTGGCATTGGAGGTCAGCACCACGAACGGCTTGCGGCTGGCGGTTATCGTGCCGAGCTCGGGCACGGTGACGGCGAAATCGCTGAGCACCTCGAGCAGCAGACCCTCGATCTCGACATCTGCCTTATCGGTTTCGTCGATGAGCAGCACGGTCGGATCGGCGCGCCGGATGGCGGTCAGCAGCGGCCGGGAGAGCAGGAATTCCTCGGTGAAGACATCGGCTTTGGTCTCTTCCCAGTCGTTTTCGCTGGACGCCTGGATGCGCAGAATCTGCTTGGCGTGGTTCCACTCGTAGAGCGCGCGGGCCTCGTCGACGCCCTCGTAGCACTGCAGGCGCACCAGTTCCGCGCCAGCGGTCTGCGCCACCGCCCTGGCCAGTTCGGTCTTGCCGACACCGGCCGGACCCTCGATGAGTAGTGGCTTGCCGAGCCGGTCGGCAAGGAATACCGACGTCGCGGTCGCCTTATCGGCCAGGTATCCGGTCGTGGCCAGCCGTTCGATCACATCGTCGACCGATGTGAAGATCGGCTCCTGCACTGCGCTTTCGGTAGCCACCTTGCTTCCTTCCCTCGAAAACCCACCCTTCACGCTACGGGAGGGTCCGAGGCAGGCGCTCAGCGGTTCTTACACTGCACGAAATCTAGACCGGACGGATCTGGCCGTCGCCCCAGACGATCCACTTGGTCGAGGTCAGTTCCGGCAGCGCCATCGGCCCGCGGGCGTGCAGCTTCTGGGTGGAGATGCCGATCTCGGCGCCGAAGCCGAACTGCTCACCGTCGGTGAAGGCGGTGGAGGCGTTGACCATGACGGCGGCGGCGTCCACGCGACTGGTGAATTCCCGGGCCGCGGCCAGGTCGCCGGTGACGATGGCCTCGGTGTGGCCGGTGCCCCAGGTATTGATGTGCTCGACGGCCGCGTCCAGGTTCTCGACCACCTTGAGCGCGATGTCGAGGGTGAGGTATTCCTCGCCCCAGTCCTGATCGTTGGCGGGTACCAGGCCGGGCAGATCGCCGTGCACGGTGACGCCGTGCCGTTCGAGGGCCTCGAGCAGCCGGGGCACGGCCGTGGTGGCGATCGCATCGTCGATGAGCACCGTCTCGGCCGCGTTGCACACGCTGGGACGGCGGGTCTTGGCATTGATGAGGATCTGCTCGGCCATCTCCAGATCGGCGTCCGCATGCACGTAGACGTGGCAGTTGCCGGTACCGGTCTCGATGGTCGGCACCCGCGCGTCGCGGACAACGGCGTTGATCAGCCCGGCGCCGCCGCGCGGAATCACCACATCGACCAGGCCGCGGGCCTGGATCAGGTGGGTCACGCTGGACCGGTCGTGGCTGGGCAGCAGCTGCACCGCATCGGCCGGGATGCCCTGTGCGACAAGCGCTTCCCGCAGCACCTCGACCAGCGCGGCATTGGACTGCGCGGCCGAGGAGGAACCGCGTAGCAGTCCGGCATTACCGGATTTGAGCGCCAGCCCGAACGCATCGACGGTGACATTCGGCCGGGCCTCGTAGACCATGCCGACCACACCGAGCGGCACCCGGACCTGACGGATCTCCAGCCCGTTGGGCAGGGTCGACCCGCGCACGACCACGCCGATCGGATCGGGCAGCCCGGCGACCTGGCGCAATCCCGAGGCGATGCCGTCGATGCGGGCCTTGGTCAGCCGCAGCCGATCCAGCAGCGACTCCTCGGTGCCCGCCGCCTGTGCCGTCGCGATGTCCTCGGCATTGGCCGCGAGCACGGTATCGGCCGCCGCGAGCAACGCATCGGCGGCCGCGTGCAGCGCCTCGTTCTTCTGCGCCGTGGTCAGCTGTGCGAGCGCACGTGCGGCGACCCGAGCCTTGCGTGCGGCGTCGTGCACCGTCTCGCGGATATCCTGCCCGGTGGTCGTTCCTGCCGTCATGGGTAACAGCCTACTGACCGGCTGGAGTGGCCTCAGCACCCATTCCCGCACGGCATCCGGGGGAACCCGCAGAATCGGGAGAACAATGGGCGCTGAGTGACCGTGCCCGTACGACCAGGTGGGCCGATCGCAGTCAACGACCTCATTCCGACACGTAATGGACTGAGGTCGTTACCATTTCAGCCTGGGGCCCCGCTGCCGACGCGCTCGCTGTCTTCCGATGGAGCGTCAAGTGCCGCCAACAGCCCGCGCTTCTTGTACTTGGGTCGAAGCACCCGTCCGGCCATGTCGGCCGGTGACAACCAGGAAATGACAGCGCCGTGTTCCTGGTTCGTGAGCAGCCGCGGAACGAGGTCTGCCGCGATGGTCTCGGGTAGATCGGCAAAAGCCGAGTAGAGACCGCGTCTGCGGGGCGAGGCCCTCCGGTACTGCTCGGCCAGCATGTCGCTGACCACGATCCCGGGGATGATGGTGCCGACGCGGACCGGGCCGCCCGCGACCTCTTTGACGACGGACCGGGTGAAATAGCGAATCGCCTGCTTGGTGGCACCGTAGATCGCCATGCCGTTGCGCTTCATGCCGTTACTTCCGAAACCCTCGGTGTTGAAGATCTGACCGGTTGTCTGCTGCTTCTGCATTCCGGCAAGCGCGACGATGCAGCCATTCATGGTTCCGGTGAGATTCGCCGCCACGACGTCGGCTATCTCCGTCGCCGTCAGTTCGACCAGAGGCACGGGGTGTCCGCCGATTCCGGCATTGTTGATCCACAGGTCGACGCGGCCGAACGCGGCTGTGGCGGCCGCGAACAAGCCCTCGACGTCCGCGAGGCAGCCGACGTCGGCCGCGACCCCCATGACCCTTGCGTTCGGGTGTGTCGAGCGCAGCTTCTCGATGCATTCGCCGACCGAACTCTCGGTTCGCCCCGACACCACAACCGCGCAGCCCGCCTCGAGAAACGCATCAGCCAAAGCGAATCCGAGACCGCGGGTACTTCCGGTGACAGCGACGCAATGCTTGTCCATGCGCGCTCCTCTCGAGTTGGATGCGTTCCGGGCCGCCGGCTCAATAGTGGTGGTCCACCACCATTTTATGAATCTATGTCTATCACAGCGAAATATGGTGGTCAACCACCACCAATTCTCGGAGGCCGCTACGGTGAGAAACATGAGTCAGCAGCCAACCGGCGCCGAGAACCCCAGCAACGCCGAGCTGGTCCAAGCCCTTCAACAGGCGGTGGGACTTGTGCGTGCCCACTTCGCCGCAGCCACAGCCCAGGCGGGCGTGACCCCGGTGCAAGCGAAGGTACTGCGTGAACTCTCCGACCCCCGCACCCTCAAGGATCTGTCGGCACGATTGGGCGCCGACCTGTCCAACACCTCGGGAACCGTCGACCGTCTGGAGTCTCAGGGCCTACTTCGCAAGCAGCCGCACCAAACCGATCGGCGAGCACGTCTGCTCACCTTGACCGCTACTGGCAAGCGCATACGGCAAACCCTGGAAGACCTCGCCTTCAGCAATGTGCCCCCACTCGATGTACTCAGCCCACGCCAGCGTCACGACCTGAACACGCTGCTCCGGCTGATCACCTCGACACAGACCACACCTGCAGATACCGAATCACCGTAGCGAACGATCCCCTGCAGCCCGCCCCATCAGCTCGCGCTACGTAAGCGAACCACATCGAACCCCGGGCGAACCGGCTTCTCGGGAGATGATGACAAAGCTGACACCGCAACAGCGTTCGACGATCGCGGAAGTTTCCTCATTCGTGGTGTGTCCGCTCGCTGATTCCATCGATCTCGTTCAGGATCTGTCGCAGGAAGAGCCGGGGTGGCAGGCCAGGTGCCTCGGCGGCAGCTAGCAGGGTTTCCACGACCGGCCCG
Organism: Nocardia sp. NPDC004604; assembly: GCF_040609795.1. Lineage (NCBI taxonomy): Bacteria > Bacillati > Actinomycetota > Actinomycetes > Mycobacteriales > Nocardiaceae > Nocardia > Nocardia sp. NPDC004604. The sequence goes on along the minus strand of NZ_JBEXLC010000139.1, from coordinate 9,354 downwards.
ATCGCGGGAGCGCTGTCCACGGCCATCCGGACGAGACCGAGTTCGGCGCACCGAGAAAGGGCCGGAGTCAAGCAGGCGATCGCCTGGTCGGTGCGTCCGGCGACGGAAAGGCAGCCGCCATAGAGCAACTGAGTCTGCAGAAGAGCGCGGGGGCGAGGTTGGGTGCGGATTTCGGCGACGATCTGTTCGGCGGCGGCAGCGGCGCGCTCGGCTGCGGCCGGTGACTGTTGGGCGAGTAGGAGACGAATGGCCGACTCGTGGGTGAGTTCGGCGGTGACCGCGAGTGGGTGGTTCGGTTGCCGCTGGTACGTGGGCAGGTGCTCGAGCATGTGCCGGTCTTCGTCGGTGATCGGCAGACCAAGTCGTACCCGCTCGTTCAAGAGGCGGGCGGTCAGCCGTGGCAGGGCGATGCGCTCCGCGACCGTTTGCCCCTCGTCCAACCGTCGTCGTGCGGCCTCGACGTCGCCGCGCACTGCCGCCAGCCTGGCACCGGTCCCGTAGGTGGCGACCAGGAATTCCACGGCGCCGGTCTCGATTCCGTGACTGGATGCCAGCAGCTGGGCGGCTTCGGCGTATTTCCCTTTCTGATAAAGCAATTCGCCGAGCAGGCCGCTGGCAAGCCGGGTCGCGTGGGAATGGCTGCCGGAATTCCGCGCGAGGGCAAACGCGGAGCGGAACAGCTCCTCGGCTCCGGCGATGTCGAGTTGTTCGGCAGCGGCTTGGCCGGCGATGCACGCGCCGTACACCACGCCGGCCAGGCCTTTGATGCGGGTCCGGTAGGGCTCGGCCCATGCGTGCCAGCGGCGGGCGCCCGCGAAGTCGAAACGATGGTAGGCGGCCGCTTCCGCGGTGGTAGCCGCGACGCTGGCGAGGAACGGGCTTACCGGCTGCTGCAGCCATGCCACGGCGGCATCCGGGAAATCCTTGAACCGGTCTGTCACAAGGTATTCCGCGGTTCGCGTCACATCAGCCTGGATGCGCAGCTCCGCGGTTCCGGTATCGTCCGGTGCGGCGGTTGCCAGTGCCGCGTCCACCCGATCCAGCGCGGTTCGGGAGGCGGCAGGGCGTTGGAGGGAGATATTGGCCCAGGCCACCGACAGTTGCAGCCGTGGATCGGCAACGGTGATCTCGCCGGGCAGCTTCTTCACCAGCCCTAGGAAGGTGGCCATGCGGGAATCTTCGATCAGCGTGTCGGCGTGTTCTTGTACCAGCTGTTTCGCCTGCTCGGCAGCGCCGGCCGCGAGTGCGTGATCGACGGCTTCGGTGAGCCTTTCGTGCTCGGCGAACCAGGTCGACGCGGTCAGATGGAGCTGTTCGAGCAATCCGGGATGCTGGCGGACCATTCTGCGGCGCAAGAAGTCCGCGAAGAGCGCGTGATAGCGGAACCACCGCAGCTCGTCATCCACGCCGCGCAGGAACAGGTCTCGGCGCCGCACCTCCTCGAGCTGTTCCTGCCCGGACCGCACTCCGGTCAGCGCCTCCGCGAGATCTCCACAGATGGTGTCGGTGACCGCGGTCCGCATGACGAAGTCGAGCATCGTCGGTTCGAGCTCGCCGACGACGTTTTCCATCAAGTATTCGCCGATGGCGTAGTGCTGCCCCGTGATCTGGTCCAGGTAGTCCCCGGGATCCTTCTTGCCGCGCAGTGACAGTGAGGCGAGCTGCAGCGCCGCCACCCAACCCTCCGTCGACTCGCGCAGCCGGTCGACGTCGGCGTCGGAAAGGTGCAATCTCTTCGCACCGACCAGGAAATCCGTCGTTTCCCCGGAATCGAAGCGCAGTGCGGTCTCGTCGATTTCCACCAGTTCGTCCTGAACGCTCATGCGCCCCAACGGAAGACCGGTGCGAGTGCGGCTGGTGACAATCCATCGCAGGTGGTGGGACCCGTTGTCGAGCAGGAACTCCATCGCGGCGAGGGTCGCCGGACTGTCCACCTGGTGCCAATCGTCGATCACGACGGCAATGGGCTCCGCACTGTCGTGGATCTCGTTGATCAGGGCCGTCATCACCTGCTGCGCCGCGCTGGCAGAATGCTCCTCGAGAATCTGCGTCAGTTCGATCGCCAGTGTCGGGCGAACCTGCCGAATCGCCTCGACCAAGTGGCTCAGGAACCACACGACATTGTTGTCGTCCTCCGCGATCACCAACCAGGCGGCCCGGACGCCGTCCGCTTCAAGGGCGTGCGCCCACTGTGCGGCCAGGCTGCTCTTGCCGAAACCGGCCGGGCCATGAATGAGGACCAGCCGTCTGGATTGTCCCTCCCGCAAGATCTCCAGCAACCGCGGGCGATCGACCAGTCGGCGCAGTGTCGTCGGTGGACGGAACCGGGTCGTCGGGGCCGATTGCGGCCGCAACGCGGTTGCGGCGGTCGACATCGTCCGCGAGATCGGCTGCCTGCCCGCGACGGAGACGGTTTCGACGGGTTCGTCGTGCTCCGGAGCAGGCATCGTGTCCACCGGCAGCCCGCAGGAGAACTGCACGGTGCGGAACCGCTCGCCGAATTCCCGGGCGGTGGCCGGCCGGTCGGCGGGTTCGATGGCCATGGCGGCCTCCAGGACGGTGCATACCATTGCCGGTACACCGGCGGATCGCAGATCGGGGACGGGTTCGGAGGTGATGCGCACGAACTGCGCCATCATCGACTCGCCCGCCTGGCGCTCGAACGCGGCGTGGCCGGTGAGCGCCGCGAACAGCGTCGCGCCGAGCCCGTAGATATCGGAGCGAACCGTCGGAGGTTCGCCACGTATTACCTCCGGAGCCATGTAGGCCGGGGTCCCCGCGACGACGCCGGCCGCTGTCTCGAACGCGCCGCCGACGCGTGCGATACCGAAGTCCGCCAGCTGCGGTTCACCGTAGTCGCTGATCAGCACGTTCGCGGGATTGACGTCGCGATGGACGACGTCGCAGGCGTGCGCGGTCGCCAGCGCGCCCGCCAGCTTCACACCAACGGCAAGTACCTCCTGCCACGACAACGGTCCGTCCGCGCGAATCCGGGCGTCGAGTGAACCCCTGGGGTGGAACGGCATCACGATGAACGGCCGTCCGGTCGGGGTGACGTCGGTCGTCAGCACCTGGACGATGTTCGGGTGGGTCGAGAATTTCCCCAGCGCACGTTGTTCGCGCAGGAAGCGGGTCCGGTCCTCATCGTCGACCGTGGAGCCGAGAACCTTGACCGCCACGTCCCGATCGAGTGCGGAGTCGGTGCATCGGTACACGACGCCGAATGCGCCGCGGCCGATTTCTCGAGCATCAGCCAACCCGGCCGCAGCCAGATCCGCTGCGATGCCGAAAGTCAGGTCGCGTTGCGTCCCCTCAGCATTACCTTCGGACACCGACCGCTCAACCGATCATCGGCGCAGACTTCCCCGAAATTCGCGCGTTCGCGGCGGCCTGCCACCCCGACCGTCTCATGTACTTACCTCTCGAGGCGAAAACCAGCTGGTCCCGACAGGTCGATCATAAACCGCGACACGGGAGCAGCGTGCCGGCCATCGAATCGGCCGGACAACTGCGGCGCGACGAGGTGGGCCGAGTCCCATCCGTATCCGCTCGCCGAAATGGCGCTCGTGCGCCGCCAATACGGCGAATCACTGCGCAAGCTCAACCGATTCCGTGCTGCCGCACAGCAATTCGTCGAGGGTGCCCGGCTGGTCCACAATGATCCCGACCGCGTCGAACTCGAAGCCGAGCTGGCCTGGTCGGCGACCTCGGTGCTGGACTACTCCGGCGACGATCCTGCCGTCGTCGCCTTCCTCCGCGGCGCCCATCTCTGCGCTCGGGATGTCGAGCGCCCGGCGGCAGGAACGGCAGTTCGAACAGCGATGTGGATTCCGAACAGCTTCGATTCCGCGCACGTCACCAATGTCGACACCGGCACGGCGATCACCCTGTCCGATCTGTTCACCGATCTCCAGCAGGGCCTGAATGTGCTCTCGACCCAGGCGCAAACCCTGGTCGAACAGAACCCGAGGGCGACCGGCTACAGCAAGAGCGAGCTCACCCCCGGGGCCGAGCACTTCCAGATCTGGGTAGCCACGCCCGAGGGCATGAAGATCTATCTCGGTCAAATCGCCTCGCACGCCGCGGGCAATATCGATGTCACCGTGCGGTGGTCCGCGCTGGACGGCGTGCTGAAGCCGGGGATGCGCGCGGTGATCGGCAGCCGACGCCCTCGGCACGGCTCGCGGTGGTAGCTTCTCGGGCACGAATGCGAGCCATACGGGGAGGCGAAATGAAGAAGACCGCTGCCGCTGTCCTGATCAGCGTCCTGTTCGCCGTGCTCACGGCCTGTGGGTCCAGCGATCGGGCCGACTCGTCGGCGGCACCGGCGTTCACCGCGACCTCGGTTCGGCTCGAGGGTCCCTGGTACTCCGTCGACCTGCCGCAGGTGGCGGGTGGCACCGACGATGCGCGAACCGATTTCAATGAGGGCATGCGCGCCGAGGTCGATCCGTTCCTGCGGGCCGCGGCGGAGAAGCAGCAGGTGAAGGGGTTCAACAGCGAGGTCGCCCATATCGGCGGCCATGTGCTCAGCGGCGTGCTCGGCATCGAGGTCAGCGACGGCCATCTGCATCCGACCACCTTCAAGCGCACCCATGTGACGAATATCGACACCGGTAAGGCGCTGACCCTGCCCGATCTGTTCACCGATGTGCAAAAGGGCCTCGATGTGCTGTCGGCGCAGGCGGCGGTGCAGATTCCGAAGACGCGGGTCGGCCCGAACTCCTACGACAAGGAGCGCATCGAGCCGACGGTGGAGAACTTCAAGGACTGGCTGGCCATGCCCGACGGTCTGCGCGTCTACCTCGGGGAGATCGCATCGCATGCGCTCGGCTATATCGACATCACGATTCCATGGTCCGAACTCGACGCGACGCTGAAGCCGGGTCTGCGGGCGGTTGTCAGCAGTTGACGGTCCAACCCCGGGGCGGACCGAACCGACCGGTTAAGCTCGGCACTCATGCAGGAGAACGGTCGGCGCCGACGCAAGCTGGGCGTGATGGGTGGCACTTTCGACCCCATCCACCACGGCCACCTCGTCGCCGCCAGCGAGGTCGCGAACCGGTTCGACCTCGACGAAGTGATCTTCGTCCCAACCGGACAGCCGTGGCAGAAGGCCGATAAACAGGTCAGCCCGGCCGAGGATCGCTACCTGATGACCGTCATCGCGACCGCGTCGAACCCCCGATTCACGGTCAGCCGGGCCGATATCGACCGGGGCAAGGTCACCTACACCGTCGATACCCTGCGCGAGATGCGTGCCAAGCATCCCGACGCCGAGCTGTACTTCATCACCGGAGCTGACGCACTCGCCAACATCCTGACGTGGCAGGATTGGGCGGAGTTGTTCGAACTGGCGAAATTCGTCGGAGTGAGCCGACCGGGGTATGAGCTGAACACCGATCATCTCGAGGCGCATCTGCGTGATCTGCCGGTCGATGCGGTGACCATGATCGAGATCCCGGCGTTGGCGATCTCATCGAGTGAATGCCGTCGCCGCGCCGCCGAGAACCGGCCGGTGTGGTACCTCGTGCCCGACGGCGTCGTGCAGTACATATCGAAGCGGCACCTATATGTGCCGGTAGGAGTGGAAGGTAAATAAGGCGTGAGTGAGCGCAGCGAGCAAACCAAGGGCGGAGCCGCTGCTGCGGTCATGCCGGAACCGAGCGCCAGCGAGGTGGAGGCATGAGCGCATCTGTCGAGTCGGTGGAAATGGCGCAGGTCGCCGCGCGCGCGGCGGACGAGAAGCTGGCCTCCGACGTCGTGGTGCTCGACGTGTCCGAGCAGTTGGTGATCACCGACTGCTTCGTGATCGCCTCCGCGCCGAATGAGCGTCAGGTCAATGCCATCGTCGACAATGTCGAGGAGAAATTGCGCGAGGCGGGGCATAAGCCGGTCCGGCGCGAGGGCACCCGCGAGGGCCGCTGGGCGCTGCTGGACTACGTCGACGTCGTGGTGCACATCCAGCACAATGACGAGCGCAATTTCTATGCGCTGGAACGGCTCTGGAAGGACTGTCCGGTGGTACCGGTGGCGGGGATCACGGCCGGAAGCGAGGTATTCGGGCACGCGGAAGACGCCGCGGCGGTGAACAGCGAAACGGGGACGTCCGCGAGTGAGTAAGTATGCCGGGGTCCGCACGCTGATCCTGTTGCGGCACGGGCAGACCGAATGGAATGCCGCCGATCGAATGCAGGGTCAGATCGACACCGATCTCACCGAACTCGGCCGCCGCCAAGCGAAAGAGGCCGCGCGCGAACTGGTTTCGCGCAATGCGATCGCCATCGTGTCCTCCGATCTGCGGCGCGCCTTCGATACCGCATCGGCGCTGGCCGATCACACCGATCTTCCCGTGGTCCCGGATGCGCGGCTGCGCGAAACCGATCTCGGCGACTGGGAGGGGCTGACCCACCTGGAGGTCGATGCCGACTATCCGGGTGCGCGGGTGGCCTGGCGGTTGGACGCGGCCTACACCCCGCCGAACGGCGAGAGCAAGCTCGAGGTCGGCGCGCGTTCGCTGCCCGTCGTTCGGGAATTATTCGCCGATCGGCAGGATTGGCCGGGCCGGTCTATCATCCTGGTGGCGCACGGCGGGCTGATCGCCGCCCTCACGGCCGCGCTGCTCGACCTGCCGCCGCGGAACTGGCCTGCCCTCGGGGGGCTGGCCAACACCAGTTGGGTGCAGCTGAGCAGTCACGGTCCGAGCATTGATCAGCCCGGTTGGCGCCTGGATGTGTGGAACGCAGCGGCGAAGGTGGCCCCGGATGTCCTCTGAAGAACCGATCCGGCAGGTACCGGACGAACTGTTCCGTCGGGTTTCGGCGAAGCCCGAGCGGGCGATCCCGGATGCGCTATTCGGACCTCCCCCGGTTAAGCAGGTCGAGCCGGAGGTATCGGCCGAGTCGGCGACGTCGGAGTCCGAAGGTGATGAACCGGCTGCCGCCGAGTCCGGTGAGGGCAACGACGAGCCCGCCGCGCCTGCGGCCGAGTCCGGTAGCGGAGCCGAGCCAGCTGAACCAGCGAGCGAACCGCCCGAAGGTGTTGCGGCAGTATCCAATGCGACCGAGTCCGCGACTCCCACTGTCGGTGCAGCCGCATCGACCGCCGAGTCCGTGACCGATGCCGCGACGACTACCCCGGCGGACGAGTCTGTTTCCGCCACAGCGGATGCCACGGCTCCCGAAGTTGTTGGCGTCGGATCCGCGCTGGCTCCGGCCGATTCCGATGAATCGGTTGTCGACGAGGTTTCGGCCGCCGCGGTGGCCTCGACCGATGAGCCGCAGCCGACGGATCGGCCGGTGCTGCTGGTGATCGCGGATTCACTATCCTACTTCGGTCCGAAGGGCGGCCTACCCGCGGACCATCCGAGGATCTGGCCCAATCTGGTTGGCGCCGAACTCGATTGGGATGTCGAGCTGATCGGCCGGATCGGCTGGACCTGCCGCGACGCATACTGGGCGCTGATCGGCGATCCCCGGGTGTGGGCCGCGGTGCCGCGCGCGGGTGCGGTGGTTTTCGCGGTCGGCGGGATGGATACCTTGCCCTCGCCGCTGCCGACCGCGCTGCGCGAGTTGATCCGGTATGTGCGACCGCCCGCGCTGCGCCGCGGCGTCCGCGCGACCTACAACTGGCTGCAGCCGAAACTGTCGAAACTCGGTCGCCCGGTGGCCTTGCCGCCGAAGGTCAGCGTGGACTACCTGGAGCAGTCGCGGGAGGCGCTGGCACAGCTGCGTCCCGAGCTGCCCGTGGTCGCGGTGCTGCCGTCGGTGCACGACTGCGCCGCCTACGGACGCGTGCACAGCGGCCGCGAGCGTGCGGTGCAGGCACTGCGCGCCTGGTCGGCGCGGACCTCCGTGCCGCTGGTCGATCTCGCGGAAGCGGTGCGTGACAATATCTTCTCCGGCGAGGCGAATCCGGATGGCATCCACTGGGGCTGGGATGGGCATACGGCCGTCGCAAATTCGATGGTGAAGACCCTGCAGGAGGTTCGGTAGTTGGCCGTAGTGGTCGTCACCGATTCGTCCGCCAGCCTGCCCGTCGAACTCGTCGATGAGTTGGACATCGCCGTAGTACCGCTGCATGTTCTGGTCGGCGACCGCGCCATTCGCGAAGGCGCCGACGCCATTGATATCGACTACGGCTCCGATACCGTGACGACGTCGGCGGCCTCACCCGGTGAGCTGCGTGCGGTCTACGAGCAGGCACTCGCCCGCAGCAACGGGGACGGTGTTGTCGCGGTACATCTTTCGCGCCAGCTATCCGGCACCTGGGAGGCCGGTCACCAGGCGGTGCGCGATATGGATGCCGCCGACCGGGTCCGGCTGGTCGATTCGCTCGGCGCGGGCCTGGCCACCGGGTTGCCGGTGCTAGCAGCCGCGCGCCGCGCACATAGCGGCGCAGCATTGGCCGACGTCTACGAGACCGCCGTCGGCGCGTCGAGCCGATCACGCACGTTCGTTCTGGTGAACCGCACCGAACAATTGCGCCGCGGCGGCCGATTGAGCAGCGCCGCAGCCTTTTTCGGCAGCGAACTGGTGAGCAAACCGCTGCTGCAGATCGTCGAGGGCCGACTGGAACTGCGCGAGAAGGTCCGCACCCGCTCCAAGGCCTACGCCAAACTCGTCGCGGCGGTGGTGGATGCGGCGGGTAAAGGCGGTGCGGCCGTCGCCGTCCAGCACCTCGGTGCCGAGGACGCCGCGAATACGGTCGCCGCTCAGCTGCGCGAGCTGGTTCCCAGCATCCATGAAATGATCGTCGCCGAATTCGGCCCCGCGCTCGGCGTGCACTTGGGTGTTGGTGCCGTCGGCGTGGTGGTCGTTCCCGGCGGCTTTGCCTGATTCGCCTTACGAGAAGATGTGGCTACGGTCCAGCATGCGCGGGCGTGCCGCATCTTCCGGTCGAGTGGCCTGGTAGGCGTATTAATTTCTGGCTGATCGCAACCCCTTTGGTCGGCAGCGGAGGTGACTACCGTCGCGGCATGACCCGTTCCGCAACTCCGATCCTTCCGCCGCTGACCGTCGAATCGCTCGAATGGGAGCATCCGGACGCGATGGTCCGGCGCTGAACCGATCGTCGATGCCACGAACCACGATGTGCGGCGGGGCCGCGCGGCGGCCGCGCCCGACCCGACCGCGTCAGCGGGGTATCACGAAGTGCCGCAAGGGCTCTCGGCGATATCGAGGCGGGTGGTCGACCTTCGATATCGAGGCGGTGCGCGACTGTGCTGATGCGGTGGGGAGCGGATGCCCGATCTGCGATAAGCACAGGGGTATCGGTGCGCTGGTCGGCCCGGTGATCTACGCAGATGACCTGGTACTGGTGCCGCCGCGAAGAACAGGACATGGCGGCCACCAG
>NZ_JBEXLC010000138.1:0-23569 GCF_040609795.1 Nocardia sp. NPDC004604 | reverse complement strand
CCGTCTCAATCCTTGCGCGCGAATCTCGAAACGTGGAAGGACTCGATCGGGCCGGACGCGGCGCTGCTCAGTCTCGCCAAGGGCATCGAGACCGGCGCGAGTCACCGGGTACTTTCGGACCAGGTGCTCCTCGAACTCGATCCTTTTCTCCCTCAGCAGGAAGAAATATCGCAGGTCAGAGCGCCTTTCGCCATTTTCGGTGCAGGTCGGACACTAGGGTTGTCGGCGGTGGGTCGGTCGTCGTCGTCAATCTCAGCCGGTGGCGCTGTGACGCTCTTGTCATCACGGCTGCCGGCGTGCGTACCGTGCCGCTGCCCGCCCTCACCCGCGCGGATGTCCTGCGTCGCGCCAACGAGTACATGGCTGAACTGCAAATCTTCGAACAGGTACGCGTGAGTGAACGCGTCGCCCGGATCGGCCTCGAGCAAGTGTGCACCCTGATGTTGGAATGGCTGTGGGACACCGTCGCTGAGCCGATCCTGACGGCATTGGGTCTCGACGGTCCACCAGCCGATGGTGCGTGGCCGCGGATCTGGTGGTGTCCGACGGGACCGCTGGCCCTGCTGCCGGTGCATGCTGCGGGCTATCACGATCCCGACGATCCACTCGCCCACCGCAGCGTGCTGGATCGGGTCATCTCCTCTTACACCCCGACCGTCCGTGCTCTGGAATACGCGTCGACAGCCACACCGGTGCCCAAACAGGACCGGCTGCTGGTGGTCTCATTGCCGGTGACGCCAGGCATGCCGGACCTGTGGTCGGTATCGCGGGAGCAGACTATCCTGGCTCAACTTCTGCCGGACCAGCACACCGATCTGACGGACACGAAGGCGAGCCACCATGCGATCCTCGAAGGACTCGCCGATCATCGGTGGGTGCACGCCTCCTGCCACGGCACCCAGAATCTGGATGAGCCGAGCACTGGGGGACTGATCCCGTACGACTGGCAGTCCGCAGGCCTGATCACCATCGCCGACATCGCCGGAATAGACAGTGCCGGAGGCGAATTCATCTTCCTCTGCGCCTGCAAAACCGCCACGTCGGGTGTCAGGAACGTCGACGAAGCCATCACACTCGCTGCCGGATTGAATTACCTGGGCTGGCGACACGTCCTCGCGACATTGTGGTCGACCTGGGACGGGGCAGCCGCCGACATCTCGGGATTGGTCTATCAGCATCTGGTCGCGGGTCGACAGCTCGACCCGTCGATGTCCGCACTGGCCCTACACCAAGCGATACGACACTATCGCGACATCCATGCCTACCAACCGAGCAGGTGGATACCGTTCATCCACCTAGGGCCCTGAGAACGGGCTTCTACCGTAGGCAGGCGACGCACTCTATGCGGATCAGCGAGCGATCGAGATCGCGAAGGGCGTGAATCCGCTGGATCGGATCACGTGCGGTACGAACAGGATCGCGGCCTCGGCAGCCCGCGCGGTCTCGACCCCGCCGAGGTCCGTGATCCACTCCTGGTGCCAGCCGAGGTCCGCGAGAAGCGCTCGGACGACCTGCTTGGCCTTTGGGTCCTTGCCGGAGAGGAACGCGGTTGGCGTCTGGGGGAGCGCGGCGGGCGCGGTCATCACCGAGTAGAGCATCGTGTTGAGTGTCTTGACGACGTGCGTCTCGGGGAGCGCCTCCTGGAGTTGCTCCGCGAGGCTCGAGCCGGGGTAGAGCAGGTCGGCGGGCAGTCCGTCCGGTCCGTCGACGGTGGCGTTGGAGACGTCTACGAGGATCTTGCCGCGCAGTTCCTCGCGCAGCGCGGCGAGCCGCTCCAGCGAGCCGGCGCCCGGCGTGGCGTTGATGACGATCTGCGCTGTCCGGGCAGCGTCGGCGGCAGCGCCCGGCGAGCGGTCCGCCACGGTCACTTCATGCCCGGCCCGGGTGAGGGCGGTGGCCAGGCCGCCGCCGACGCGGCCGCCGCCGAGGATGGTGATCTTGCTCATGGTGAAGGTCCTCCTGTGTTTTCTGTTCTGGTCGGTGGTCAGCGGGAGAGCGTGGCGACCGCATCGGCGTGCACGCCGGGCGCCGCTGCCAGGAAGCTGTCGCTCTCCGGGGTCCAGGGGCGGCCCTCGGCGGTGGAGATCCGTCCGCCGGCCTCGGCGACGAGCAGCGCCCCGGGAAGCAAGTCCGCGCGGGCCCCGGCGAACTGCCAGAAGGCGTCGATCCGGCCGGCGGCCACGTTCAGCAGGTGCAGGGTGGCGGGCACGGCTGTCCGCACCACGAGCGCGTCGATGAGCATCTCGGTGATCGAGGAGCCGACGCGCCGCACGACCTTCTCGTCCTCGTCCGGCCTGGCCTGGCTCGTGGCCACGATGCTCAGCCCGAGGTCCGTGGTCCCCGACACGTGCAGCGGCCGGCCGTCGAGGTGGGCGCCGCCGCCGGCGAGCGCGGTGTACGTCTCGCCGGTCAGCGGCAGGTGGACCGCAGTGAGCACCGGCTGGTTATCGTGCACGAGGGTGGCGGTCACCGCCCACTCCGGCAGGGCGTGCAGGTGGTTGATGTTGCCTTCGACCGGATCCACGACCCACCATTCGCCGGCCGGCAGAGCGCCGCCGTCCAGCTCCTCCTCCACCCAGCGGGCGTCCGGGCGCAGGACTTCGAGGCGGGGACGCAGGATGTCGAGAACCGTGTCGTCGTTGGCGGCGAGCGCGCCCATCAGCTCTTCGCGGGTCTGGAACTGGACCACGTCGCCGAAGCGCTCCCGCAGTGCCGAACTCGCCGTGCGTACGGCGATTGCGGTCTGTGCGAGCAGGTCGGCGTAGGAGGCGGAGCCGGCGGCTGTGGCAACACCGGTGTTCCGAATCGACTCGAGCATGGCGGGTGCTCCTCTCTGAGCAGGGGGTGATGAGGTCAGCCGGGCGAGAACGTGGTCTTTTGCGCCCGCATCTCGAAGGTAGGACGGGCCATCATTAACTTCAAGTGCATGTAAAGCACGAATAGAATGACTCCCATGCAATTGGATTTGAATCTGCTCGCCGCGCTCGACGCTCTCCTGGAGGAAGGCAGCGTGGCCGGCGCTGCCGACCGCCTGCACGTCACCGCCCCCGCAATGAGCCGAAGCCTCGGCCGAATCCGGCGCACGACGGGGGATCAGATCCTGGTACGCACAGGGCGCACGATGACCCCGACGCCATACGCGCTCGCCGTCCGGGAACAGGTGCACGACCTGCTGCGGCAGGTCCAGGGCGTGCTGGCGCCAAGCCGTGAACTCGACCTCGCGACGCTCGAGCGGACCTTCACGCTCCGCTGGCACGACGCACTGGTCGCCCTCAGCGGTCCCGCCCTTCTCGCCGCCGTGCGCGAGCAGGCGCCGGGCGTGCGTCTGCGCTTCATCGCGGAATCGAGCATCGACACCCCCGAGTTGCGTCGCGGCGAGGTCGACCTCGCCGCGAACGCGGACCGCCCGACCGCACCCGAGATTCGCGCCGATCGGGTGGCCGAGACCCAGCACGTCATCGTCGTACGACGGGGCCACCCGCTCACCCGTGTCGAGACCGTCACCGCCGCGCGGTACGCCGCGGCCGAGCACATCACCGTCTCGCGGCGCGGAAGGCTCGGCAACATCATCGACGACGCTCTCGCGCGGCTCGACCTCACCCGACGTGTGGTGGCGACCGCGCCCACCGAAAGAGCCGCGGTCGAGTTCGTGCGAGGCTCCGACCTCCTCGTCACAGCCCCCGAAGCCACAGCGCGTTCGGCCGCCGCGGATCTCGGCCTGGTCCTGCTCCCGCTCCCGTTGGACCTGCCGCCGGCCCCGGCGTACCTGTCATGGCATCAGCGCTATGACACCGACCCCGCACACATCTGGCTACGCGATCTGGCACGGACCGCGTTGACCAGTTCGATGAGAGGACAGGGCCAGACGGCGCGTTGACACCTGCTGACGCAGAGAACCAGTCCGTCATGGACAAAGCCGAGGTCTACCGGCACCTCAACCTGCAAATGACCTACCACCCCGCAAAACGACTCACGCGAAATCGCCCGCGGTGACGAGGATGTTCGAGGGCTTCACATCGCGCGGTGCACGAGCCCGGCCCCGATGCGCTGCGTCGAGGGCCGAGCCGATCTGCCAGATGTATTCCACCGCAGTGTCTTTCGCTATCGGCCCGACTACGGCGAGACCGGGCGGAATCCGGCGCCGATTCCGCCGCGGCGGTCCAGGTCGGCGAGGATGTCGGTGATAGCGGTGCCGGCGCCCCACATCCACTGGTTGCCGACCAGGGTGTCGCCGGCCACCATGGGCGCTCCGGAATCACCGGGTATCTCCGAAATCGTGTTCACCAGGTAAGGGCCGGTGGTGGTCAGGGTGGTGCCACAGGACCGGTCGCTCGCCGCACCCTGCTTGCACACCGATGTCCCCGCGGGGGGCGGTGATCCGACTCCTCGGATGGTGGTCTTCCCGACGGTCGCCACCGGTTCGACGATCGACTTGTCGAAGACGATGACCGCGTAGTCGAGTCCTGGTCCGTTGGGACCGGGCACGATCGGATTGCCGCCGCTGATGTACTCGACCATCCCGAGCACGTCGATCGCCGCTCCGGGCGTGAACACCGCCGACTCGAGCAGCACCCGGTCGCCGGGCCACTGCTTGTCGCCGTCGTACACGCAATGTGCGTTGGTCAGGCCAACCAGATTGCCCGCCGCGTCGTAGCCGATCGTTGTGAGCGTGCAGATATAGACCAATGGGTGGTCGGTCAGCGGCCCGCCGCGCAGGAAGGCCAAGCCCGTGCCGCCGCCTACCGGCACCCGGCCTCGCGGCATATCGCTGTCCGCTGCCGCGACTGTCGTATCGATGAGGGTGAGTAGGAGGGCGACAAGTACGGCCACCAGACTGTTTCGGCTCATCTCGCCTCCGGACAGGGTGGATGGTAGGGCAGCTGGGGCAGATGCGCGGCCCACACCTCGCGGGTGAGCGCATCGCGGGTGATATCGCAGATCCGTTGCCGCGTTTCGTTTTCGTCCAGGTCCCAGATACTCATGACACCGCTGCCGACTCCGATCAGCCGGTCGGCCGCCACATCGAGGTTGAGATTCCAGGTGGTGCGGCTCGGCATGGTGATGCTCCGCCCGATGGGCTGCGGGTGGGCGCGGTCACGGAAATCCCACAGCCGCACCGTGGAATCCGCGCTGGATGTCGCCATCAGCGTGGCGTCTGCGTTGAAATCGACGGATTGAATATTGAAGGCGTGCGCGATGATCGGATCGCCGAGCGGCCGTGCCAGTCCCGGGGAGCTGATATCCCAGACGCGCAGCGTATTCTCGGCCAGCGTGACCATGGTGCGCCCATCGGGTGTGAGGACCGACGCGTAGAACGGCCGGGCGGGATCGCTCGGAATCCGCTGGATCTCACGGGCTTCGCCCTTGCGGGTCAGATCCCAGAACTTGATCATGTACTCCAGTTCCCCCTTCGCGTTCTCGTCGGGCGCGAGCGTCACCAGTAGGTGCCCGGCAATATTCACATAGCACGGTGACCCACTGATTGGGTCTGTACCGAACTTGGTGGGCGGGATGGTCGCGACCGGATGAGCCGGATCCGACAGATCCCACAGCCGCAGGTGTAACGCCGGCAGGATTTCCACCAGGATCCGGCCATTGAACCCGATGCCGATGGCGTCGGGGAACTGGTACAGCGGCCGGATGTGCACGGGGTCGCTGATATCCAACAGTTGTAGCCCGGCGTTCGGGCCCGCGGTAGCGACCGTCAGACGGCCGTCGAGGCTGAGTGTGGGAGTCGGGATGAAGCCATCAGCGCTCGGCCCGGGGCCGAGATCGGCGAGCGGGCGGACCGATCTCCGGTCGCGGATGTCCCACAGTTCGAGCCGGCCGTTCACCACGCTCGTCACCATGGTGCCGACCGCACTGATCGCCGCCCTATTGGCGAACCAGCCGATCCGGCCCCCGATCACCGCGGGCGGCAGCGACCACAGCCGCAGGCTACCCTGCGCGCCGACGGCGACGGTGTGCCCGTCAGCGGCGAAAGCCAACGTGTTCGGGCTGTCGCGACAGGGCTGAAACACGTTGGCCTCCTGGCACGGCGGCGACGGTGCGGCCAGCGGTTCCCCCAATCGGGTCGGGTGAGCCCGGTCGACCACAGTCCAGAGGGTGACATTGTCGCGCCCCCCCACGGCGAGGATGTTTCCCTCCGGATCGAACGCGAGCGAGCGCAACTCGGATTTGGTGTCCACCACGAGTGGGCTGCCGAACTGCGCAGGCCTGTCCGGAATGGCTATGTCCCACATCGTCACAGTGGCATCGGCGGTACCGGTGGCCATCAACGCGTTGTCACCGCCGCCGACCGCGAGCGTCGTGCCGTCCCGGCTGAGCGCCATGGCCTGAATCCCCGGGCCCGGCACCGTGATCGGCGCCCCCAGCGGCCCGGGAACTGGGCCCAGTGTCCAGATCTGGACCGTGTGGGAGCCTGCGACAGCCAGCCGGCCCGACGGCGCGAACGCCATCGAGGCGACCGGATCGGTGGTCGTCAACGGACGGCCGGATTGTACCGGCGCTGCGGGATTGCCGAGGTTCCACAGCGTCACGCTCGTGCCGTCGGTCGCAGCCAGGGTCCGCCCGTCTGGGCCGAACACGAAGTCGGTGACCTTTCCGGCGGCCTGCGACGGCCACGGATCCGGATGCGCTGGATCCGATACGTTCCACAGCCGGATCCCGGTACCGCAGGCCGCCCCGAGTAGCGTGCCGTCCGGACTGAAAGCCGTTGCAGTCGCTGGCTTTCCACAGTCCAGCGGCGCTCCTGAGGACACCGGGTGGGCGATATCGGCGACATTCCACAGCCGCACCGCACCATCTTCACCCGCCGAGGCCAGCACGTGTCCGTCCGGCCGGTACGCCACCTGGTGCACCGCTCCGGTATGCCCGCGCAGGGGTGCGGCCAGCGGCAGGTTCTGTATGCGCAGCAGGCGGGACCGAATATCCGGATCACCCGGACGTATCCGGTCGGCGACCAGTTCCAGCTGGGCGGACAGAGACGGATCCGTGCTCCGCACGCTGTCTGCCTCCGCCAATATCGCAACCAGGTCGGCGTTCTCGTGCTCCTGTTCCGAAAGTCTGGTCTGGGTATAGGCGGCGATGCCGAGCACCAGCACGACAACGCCCACCAGGGCCAGCCCGACGCGCGTCGCGACGGCCAGCCGCCGACCGCGCCTGCGAACCGCCTGCGCGGCCGTCAGGAACTCACCGACAGCGCCCGTAGGCGTTCCGGCCGCCTTCTCCGCGGCAGCAAGCCGCGCCGGCTGATACAGCAGTGCGGGATCTCGCTGGGCCGCAACCCATTCGGCGGCGTCCAGCTCGACCCGCTGCCGCACCAGGAGGTCGACGCGGCCCTCGTCTATCCAGGCGTGCAGGCGAGGCCAGGCGTCCAGCACGATCTCGTGCGTGAAGCAGACGATCTCTTGGGCTGCTCCACTCTCGCCATCTGCGGCGCCGACGGAATCCGCAGTGATGAGTCGCGCGTCGATCAGGCGGGTCAGGGCGGTCTGCGCGGCGTCGGGATCGACCGTCCGCGCGAGCAATTCCGTGCTCGGGACGCGCCGCCTGGTGTCACGGCCGTCCGAGCCGACGGTGACCAACCCCATGAGCAGTTCCTTGGCCGCGGTCTGCTCGGCGGCGGTCAGGCCATGCCACGCCTCCTCGGCGGTGGCCGTTACCGATCCGGCCACGCCGCCTGCCTTCCGGTAACCGGCCACGGTGAGCCGGGCACCCGCCCGGTGCCTCCAGGTGGCGGCCATGACATGGGAGAACAGCGGAAGACCGCCCGGATCGTAGCTGCGCCGGTGGTGGCCGCCGGCCAGCCCGCACAACTCGGTCACGACCAGTTCGGCCAGGCCGGGCTCGAGATTCAGGCCGGTCGCGCGTGCCGGTCCGGTGATGGCCTCGGTGAGTTCCTCCACCCGCATGGGCCCGAGTGCGTAGCAGCGGGTGTTGAGCGCGTCCGCCAGCACCGGATAGGTGAGGCAGTGCGCGACGAAGTCGGCCCGCACCGCGAGAATGACCACGGTGCGGGTGGTTTCGTGTGCTGCGGCGAGTTCCGCGAGGCGGCTCGAGAAGTCCTCACGCTCAGATTCATCGAGGCAGACGGTGAAGGTCTCCTCGAATTGATCGACCACCACGAGATCCGGGCGCGCCGCCGCGTTCGCGTCGGATGGGCTGAGCAGTTCGGCAAGCGTCTTCGCTGGTCTCGTACCGGGAGTCATGGTGACAACCGTCCATTCCCGGTCTGCGCAGAGTGTGGGGATGACACCGGCGTGCAGCAGAGAGGATTTTCCGGCCCCGGAGGCGCCCAGCACGACAATCATGCCTGCGGCCGGGCCGACCACCCGATTCACCAATTCCGCGGTAGCCTCGGCCCTTCCGAAGAACCGTTCGCGATCCTCGGGTCCGTAGGCGGCCAGACCCGGAAAGGGGCAGATGGCCTCGGTCTGGGGGTCCCAGGCCTGCGCGGCCCGCCAGATCGCGCGCCATGCGGTCAGTTTGACCAGCTCGGGCGCTGGCGTGTGCCCAGTCCGGGCGGCCTTCTCGATCAGCGTCAGCAGCACAGGCACCAGCGAATCGAACTCGGCCGGAATCGCTTTTCCGCTGCGCCAGTCGCTGATTCGCTGTAGCGTGACCGGGTTCCCGCCGGCCGCCGCCACCCGCGCGGACGCTGCGTTCGCCACCGAACGCAAGGTCGGTTTTCCTGCGGCATCGAACAGTGCTGTCAATCTCTCAGCGAACACCCGCCGCGGCGAAGGACTCCCACGGCGCCCGGAGGTCGCACCCACCGCACTCGACACAACCCCCATGATCTCGCGAAAACGGCATTCCGCCAAACGGTTTCGTGACCGACGGTGGTGGAAGAAACTACGAATCTAGCGCGGCCTTCCCCGAGATCGGGGGTGTGGACACGTCGATCCATATGAATCGCTGTCCTCGCGTCAATTCGATCAGCGGTCAGAGAACGGGGATACTGCAGATATCGTGCTGATTGGGGATATTCCCAGCTCAGGTCGTTTCTCCGGTGTTCCGGACCGGAGAATCTGGTCCGGAACACCGACATTTGTGCCTTGGGCCGCCTGCCGGATGGCGACCAGCGACGCTGGATGGCCCCGCCGGTGTGCCGACCGCGTGGCGATCGGTCTGTGCGCGAACCGCATCGGCCGATGTCGAGCTGTATGAAACGATTGCCGCCCACACACCTGGCCCGCAACGGGGGGCTCACTTACGGAATCTGGACTCGATGTGGCCGCCGGGGACTGCGGCGGGGTGCCGGGTTTCGTAGTGCTGCAGACTGTCCGCGTTCGCGGCCGATTCGGTCATCCATGGGGAGACGTAACGGCATTCACCACAGTGGACGCGAAAGCGGTTGGTGGCCTTCTGGTTCGAGTTGTAGACGAGGAGGGCGATGATGCCGATGACGACGAGTAGACACAGGAAACCGGGGTCCATGGAACTCACCTCTGGTTGAGAGTTGGCGGTGGGTCCGAAGATAGGGCGCGCGCCCGGCGGTCCGGCAGCCCGGTGCTGGTGAGTAGCTGCTGTCGTCCCTGCTCGAGGCCCCGCGCCAGGATTCCGGACCGGAAGCGAATCGGTGCAGCACAGCACACGTCAAAGACCTCCCCCCAGGTAGCGAATCTTGCCGCCCGCCTTGGGAATCGCCCGTCGCCGCACCGGCACCGGCTGAAAGGTGCGGGCCTTGAGATCGGCTCTCAGGTCCGTGAGGAAATTCTCCACCCCGCGCACGGATTCGATGTTGCGGCCGGTGTGAGGGCGGGGGGATCCTTCGCGGCGATCATTTCGAGTTCCGTTGAGTTCCCGCTGTCATGCGACAGGTGTGGGTGGGTCGACTCGGCGGTCTCGACCGAGGAGTGGAGCGGGCGAACGGTCTGCAGACGGCCACCTTCTGATCGGTGTGGCGGGGTTGCGTCGCAAGGGAAAGACATCGACGATATCCGCAGAGCTGGAAAGACATTCGCACGTACGGCACGGCGTTCGGCACGGCGGTGCTGGCCAACCTGCCGGTGGCTGTGTTCGCCGGCTTCCTCGAGGAAGTGGTGTTCCGCGGGTTGTTCTTTCGCTTGATGCAGGAATGGCTGGGAACCTGGATCGCGCTTGTTCTTGCGGCTGTGCTGTTCGGCGCGATGCATCTGGCCAATCCCATGCCACCCTGTGGAGTGCGCTCGCCATGTCGTTGCAAGCGGGCGTCCCGCTGGTCGCGCTCTACCTGGCTACTGGCAACCTCTGGCTGGCCGTCGGCACCCATGTGGCTCGGGATTTCCGGGAGGGTTCCCTCGGTATCCCGGATTCCGGCCAGCACACCAACGGTTTCTGGACGACCGAGCTGTCCGGACCGACCTGGATCACCGGCAGCGCCTTCGGCTACGAGCAGTCGGTCGTCACCGTGTGCTGCTGGCCGGCAGTGGGGGATCGCCTTCCTGGTTGTCGCGGTGCAGCGGTACCGGATTCGGCCCTTCAGGCAGGGGACGGTTGTGCCTTTCGCCAGCGCAGGGGGGACGTCCCGGTCCAGCGTCGGAAGGCGCGGGTGAAGCTGGCGGATTCGGAGTAGCCGAGGCGGTCGGCGATGGCGGCCGTGGGCAGATCGGTGCCGGAGAGCAGTTCGCAGGCCAGTACGCTGCGGACCTCGTCGAGGAGGGAGCGGAAGGAGTGCCCCTCGGCGGCCAGCCTTCTGCGCAGTGTGCGTGTGGAGAGGTGCAGGGCGGCAGCTGCTTCGGCTTCGGTGAGGGGGCCGCGGGGTTGGGCGAAGACGACATCGCGCACCCGGCCCGAGGTGCCGGTCAGGGCCCGGCGCGCGGCGGCGAGATCGCGGCATTGTCCGGCGGCGAGCTCGGCGGTGTGGGGGTCGGCCTGCGGCAGCGGGTCGTCCACGGTGCTCCGGTCGAAGACCGCAGCGTAGTGGTCGCAGTCGTATTGCACTGTGCAAGAGAGAGTTTCGGCTATCCGACGGGCGGTATCCGGGTCCGGCTCGGGGTAGGGCAGCCGGACGGTGTGCAGCCGCGCGGTCGGTCCGGCGATGTCGCGGTACAGAGTGGCGATGATGCCGATATCACGTTCGGCGACGAAACGGGCCACCGCAGGATTGGTTACTTCGGGCACGATCACCAGCGACACCTCGTCAGCGGATTCCACGGCGGTGATGAGGCAGAACGAATACGACAGCTCCAGATAGCGCAACCCCACCTCGATGGCATCGCGCAAGGACTGACTGGCGATGAGCGCATAACCCCAGATACCGTGCGCGGTGGCGTGATAGCGCAGACCGGCCAGCAGTCCGAGCCCGGCGATGTCCGGTAGCGCGCGCAGCACATTGGAGATGAGAGCGATCTCCTGCACACCAGTCACGAGTGTCCCACCGCGCAGATCGTCGCCGCGCAATCCGGTGCGACGCAGACAGTCCTGCTCGCTCACTCCGTATTCCATGGCGAGCCGCGTGATCAGTAGCGCACTGGTGGGTGTGCGCAGTGCGGTGCGTGCCGTCACGACGACTTCGAGGGGTTGGTCACTGGCCAAAAATATCAAAAAAGCGGCCCGGCCGGATATAGGAATTCGCTGGTGGTCCGCCATAGCCTCAGGAAGACATGGCAGTGACCGGCGTCACTGCCGAGCGGCCAGGAGGCGAGGAGAACGTTGAGCGAGAAGGACCGCTTCGACTATGTGATCGTCGGGGCAGGCAGTGCCGGTGCGGTGGTGGCCGCCCGGCTGTCGGAGGACCCATCGGTGTCAGTGCTGCTGCTGGAGGCGGGCGGGACCGACGATGCCGACGAAATCCACATTCCGGCGGCTTTCGCCTCGTTGTTCAAGACCAAGTGGGACTGGAACTACGAGACCACCGAACAGAAGCATATGGCAGGCCGCCGCGCGTTCTGGCCGCGGATGAAAGCGCTGGGCGGCTGCTCGTCGATGAACGCCATGATCTACATTCGCGGTAACAAGGCCGACTTCGATTCCTGGCGTGACGATTTCGGGGCCGAGGGCTGGGGCTACGAGGACGTGCTGCCGTATTTCGTCCGGGCCGAATCGAATACCCGGCTGCGTGACCGATTCCATGGCACAGAAGGTCCGCTGCACGTGGAGGACCGGCGCTTCACCCACGAGCTGACCGACACCTGGATCGAGGCTGCGGTCGCGCATGGGCTGAAACGCAATGACGACTTCAACGGCGCCGAACAGGAAGGTGCGGGCCAGTATCAGGTGACCTGCAAGAACGGCCGCCGCTGGTCGACCGCGGACGGCTACTTGCGCTCGGCACTGTCGCGCCCGAATCTGACCGTGCGCTCGCACGCCTTCGTCACCAAGGTGCTGCTGGACGGCGCCCGGGCGATGGGGGTCTCATATCGACAGCGCGGTGCGACGCGCAACGCCTTTGCCGATGCCGAGGTCGTGCTGTCCGGTGGTGCGATAAATTCGCCTCAGCTGCTGATGCTTTCGGGCATCGGACCGGCCGCGCACCTGCGCGAGCACGGCATCGAGGTGGTAGCGGATCTACCCGGGGTCGGAGAGAACCTGCACGACCACCCGGTGACGCCGTTCGTCTGGCGCACACGCGGCACCTCGGATCTAACCGATTTCTCCAATCCGGCCCGGCTCATGCAGTGGAAGCTGACCGGACGTGGGCCGCTGTCTTCGAACGTCGGCGAGGGCGGCGCGTTCTTTGCCTCCCGCGACGGGATTGCCGCGCCGGACATTCAGATTCACGTAGCACCGACCGGGTTCTACGACAACGGATTCCGCGAGCCGGTTGGCCAGATGTTCACGGCAGGTGTGACTTTGGTGAATGTCGCCAGCCGGGGAGGACTGCGGCTGCGGTCGGCGGATCCGGCGTGGAAGCCGGAGATGGATCCGGCCTATTTCGAGGATCCGGCCGATATGGCGGCGGTAGTCGCTGGCGCGCGGCGTGTGTTCGAGATCGTACGAGACCGTTCGTTCGCGCGTTTCCTGGATCAGCCCTACCTGCCGAACCGAGTCGACGGTGCGACGGACGAGGAGCTGGCCGACCATGTTCGTGCCTGGACCCAGACGCTGTACCACCCGGTCTCCACCTGCTCGATGGGCACCGGTGAGAACGCCGTGGTGGACCCACAACTGCGGGTGCGCGGGATCGAAAGGCTGCGCATCGCCGACGCGTCGATCATGCCTGTCGTGCCCCGCGGCAACACCAATGCCGCCACGATCATGGTAGGCGAGAAAGCATCCGATCTGATTCGCGGCGGCCGCGCATGACGCCGCCGGCACAGACCCAGGAAATCCGAGGAGAGTCCGTGAGTACGGCAGTCGCCGCGACCTTCGATTCGCTCGACCCCGCCACCGGCGACGTGGTCGGCACACATCCGGTGTTCACGACCGAGCAGGTGAACGAAACCGTCGCGCGCGCACAGGAAGCCGCACGGTGGTGGGCCGAACTGGGCTTCGGCGAACGCGCCGAGCGGCTGAAGAAGTGGCGCGGGGTGATCGCGCGCCGCCTGGCCCAGCTCGCGGAGATCTCGCACGCCGAGACCGGTAAACCCATCTCCGACGCCCAGCTCGAGATCGTCATGATGCTCGACCATCTGGCCTGGGCGGCGCGCAACGCTCCGAAGGTGCTGGGCCGCAGGAAGGTTCCCACCGGCCTCATGTCCGCCGACCTCGCCGCGACGGTGGAGTACCTGCCGCTGGGCGTGATCGGCGTGATCGGGCCGTGGAACTTTCCGGTCTTCACCCCGATGGGCTCCATCGCGTATGCGCTGGCCGCGGGCAACGCGGTGGTGTTCAAGCCGAGCGAATTCACCCCCGGTGTCGGCACGTGGCTAGTGGACGCCTTCGCACAGGTGGTGCCCGAACACCCGGTGCTGCAACTGGTCACCGGTTTCGGCGAAACCGGTGCGGCCCTGTGCCGTTCGGGCGTGGACAAGATCGCCTTCACCGGCTCGACGGCCACCGCCAAGAAGGTTATGAGCGCATGCGCCGACACCCTCACCCCGGTGTTGATCGAGGCGGGTGGCAAGGACGCGCTGTTGGTCGACACCGACGCCGACCTGGATGCGGCGGCCGAGGCGGCGGTGTGGGGCGGGCTGTCCAACGCCGGACAGGCGTGCATCGGCACCGAACGCGTCTACGTGCACGAGCGTGTGTACGACGAATTCCTCACCAAGGTGCGGGACCTGGTGCGCGGTCTGCGCGCGGGCGACGACCCGGAGGCGCAACTCGGCCCCATGACGATGCCCACCCAGCCGCAGGTGGTGGCCGAGCACATCGCCGACGCCCTGCGCCGGGGCGCGCGGACGCTGATCGGTGGGCTCGACGCGGTCGGGGACCGGCTGGTGCAGCCGACCGTCCTCACCGACGTCCACGAGGACTCGCTCGCCATGACCGAGGAGACCTTCGGACCCACCTTGGCGATCAACAAGGTTCGCGACATGGACGAGGCTGTCGAACGCGCCAACGACTCGCGCTACGGCCTCGGGTCGGCCGTGTTCTCCAGGCAACGCGGTGAGGAGTTGGCCCGGCGACTGCGCTCCGGCATGACCGGCGTCAACCTGGTCTACCTATTCGCGGCCCTGCCCGAACTGCCATTCGGCGGGGTCGGCCAGTCCGGCTTCGGCCGCATCCACGGACCCGACGGGCTCAAGGAGTTCACCTACGCGAAATCCGTCGCCCAACGCCGTTTCCCGGCGGTGCTGGCACTCACCACCTTCGCCCGCACGGCCAAGATCGACAAGCTACTCGCCACCCTTACTGTGCTCCGCCACGGCTGACGCACCCGACTTCCCGGTCATCGACGAGCGTTCCGCCGCCGGCATGTGCTACACCTCCGGCACCATCAGCGACCTGAAGATGCGGTCGATCTCCGGCCGGGCCTCGGGATAGTCAGCGGCGATGCCGTTGAAGATGTAGCCGTGCAGGCCCACCGCCCCGCCGCCGGGCAGGCTGTTACCGAACGGTTCGCCCTCGATGGTGGGTGAATGCACGGCGGCCAGCAGATCTGCGGGCGGTGCGCCCATCACGCTGCCACGAACATCGAGGTCCGGCACATAGCTCGCTGCAACTCGGCGTCCGCGGCCGCCCCACCGCCACCTTGGGAGTAGCCCGCGATCGCGACGAGAGACATTGCGGTGAGTGCGGTTCCGGACAGCTTCTTCGCGGCTCGGGCCTCGTCGAGGACCGCGTGAGCTTCGGAACGGCGGTTGATCCTGTCGTGCGGTCCCACACGATGACGCCACCCGCACCGTACTTTCCCTCGGGGGATGACACCCTCGAATGTCTGGAATTCCAGCGGGTGGTCTTCGGTGCGGCGCGCCATCCGTTTGTCCTTCGGATTCAGTACGCCATCGATCTCGCACCGGAAGTCGTAGTGATCGGTACTCGCCGCATGGTGCTGGATCACGAACTGCGGCTCGTTGCGCGACCCGCGGCCCCGTTTTCGCGCGTGCCGTCCGCGCGGCTCGGCGCTACGCCGGACCGCCGCTTGCTCCGGTACTCCTTCAGGGGCATATCCAGGGCGTACCCGCGTTGGCCGGGGTGGGTCAGGCGATGGAGACGATGATCGCGCTGTGGATGACGGTGACGATGAGACCGGGCAGATACTGGGCAATCATCGCGACGATCGGCTGAATATGGCGATCGCGGCGGGCCACGACGGCGACCGTGCGCGAATCGATGACGTGGATGGAAGCCAGATCGCCCACCGTGGCGGCCCGGACGGTGTCCCCCGGGAGGAGCGGGGCAGGCAGCGCGCCCACCGCAGCCGGCACCGGGGTGATCACACCGACCTCACGCGGTCGGGTCCCGGCGGACCGATGGATGGCGGGCGGGGAGAGAGTCGCAGAGGTCATCGCATTCCTAGCAATCGCTGAAGGGAACTTTCGAAACTGGCAGATGTCTCAACTGACACCCGATTGCAGAGCCGCACCAGAACGCCGATTCAGCTACCGCATATGCACAGCCTGTCCGAAGGCAAACGCGCAGGCCAGGGCAATCCGGCCCACATTGCAGGGGACCTATGTCAGCCGAAATCCGTGCCACGCGCATGGATACGATCCTGGGCGGAAGGGCCCACCAGGCCAGTAGATAAACGGGACGTCACTCTCATCCTGGATGACCCAACAGGCGGTCGGCGACGCGCTGGGAGGCAGCGAACCAGAAAGACTGCACGATGCGGTCGATGTTGCGATTGTCGCGCGACCGGGCCACGCAAACGACGTCTGGACAATTCAGCCATTAAATGGCGGGTTTGATGACAAACCACGACGGCTGGCCAGCAACCATGCCGGACATGAGCGACCGGACGAGAGTGCAGTTTTGCCATCGCATGGGCGTCGATCCCCTGCAGTTGGCCCTGTCGTAGGTTCGTGCCCTTGGCAGGACACGCAAAAAATGGGCAACTGGAAAACGCCTGGTCATCGTGGGTGTGTACCCGGTCTGAGTGACTGGCTAAAGTCAACGCAAGTGATCTGTATTAGCCGAGTAGCGGATAGCTGGAGTCTCGGTGCGTCGGCAGCTTTCAGGCGGAGAGCAAACCCCAGGTGGTTGCCCATGCGAGCCACAGGCATCCGGAGAGCAGCAGGATGCCCAGTGCGATCCGGTGCCGCACGAGCGGGCCGGCCTGGGCGCGGGCCGTGGCGATTGCGGTGCCGGCCAGCAGTGCGGTGGTGAGCAGGGCGAGCAGTTGCAGGGCCAGCCAGGCCAGCGCCCGGGACGCGACGATCGGGCCGACGGTATGCGCGTCGAAGGCAAGGATCGAGACCACGTACGAGACCGTCGCGAACACCGATATGAGACCGGAGCAGGCCAACAAGCGCGCGAGCCGGCTTGTGGTCCGGGTGGCACGGAAACGGTGGTCGGTGAATGACCACAGCAGATAACCGGCGAAGCCGAGGATGAGAGCGGCCAGCACAGTCAGTTGCATCCACGCCGAGGTCCAGCAGCCGTGCCCGGGATCGGTGCTGGTCGTCGTCTGCGGTGGTGGGGTATCGGTGGACGAGATCGGTGGGGTGCCACTCGCTATCTGGTGCACCCAGCCGGTCATGGTGTCGAAATAGCCGGGTGCGAAGGCTCCACGCGGCGCGCCCGGATACGGTGTGGCGCCGAGACGGTCGAATCCGTCACTTGTCGAGCGGCCGTTGTGTGCGCCACCGCGGAGGAAACCGAGGGTGACCGAGGGCGAGGCCGTCAGTGTTCCGCAGTACCGCAGCGCTTTCCGCGGGCGGAACCTGCACGTCACGCTGTCCCCACAGGGCGAGGACCGGAATGCGTAGGGCGCGCAGCGCGGGCAACGGATCGAAGCCCGCCTCGGGAAACACACCGGTCTCACCGAGCAGCCGGGCCGGGGGACCGGTAATCGTCTCGGCGAGCGACCCGGTGACTCCGCGGTGACGCAGTGTCGTGGCGAGGCTCCAGGTTTGCGAGCGCAACGGGCTGAAGCCGGACGCGCCGAGCGTGACCAGGAATGCAACACTGCGACTGCGGGATGCCGCGAGCGGTGCGGCCCAGGCGCCCTCGCTGAATCCCCACAGCCCGACCCGATCCGCGCGCACCCCAGCGGTGCGGCGCAGGGTTTCGATCGCGCCCAGGGCATCGTCGGCGAGTAGTGCGATGTCGCGATGGGCGAACGAGTAGCCGATCGTGCGTTTGTCGTAGACCAGCGTCGTGATGCCCGCCGCGGCGAAGGCGCGGGCTTCGGACTGGTATTCCGTGCGTGGTCCCGCACCAGCGCCGGCCACCAGGACGATCCCGGGTGTCTGGGATTGCGGTGTGGTCGGGCCGATCACGGTGCCGTGCAGGATGAGCCCGCCACCGCCGGTGAAGCTGACCTCGGTACAGGTGAACCCGGTGCAGTCGAAAGCGGTTGCGGCAGTGGCGCGACCGGTCGGCAGGATCGACAGGGCCAGCAGGAGCAGGCATGCGATGGCGACGCGGCCGCACGACCGCGAGCGAGTGTGGTGCATGGGTGGTCTCTCGGTTCGGGATTCAGATTTCGGGGAACCCGAACAGGCGCAGCAGCACCGCTTTCCGGTCGTCACCGGTGTCGTCGGTCGTGCCGTAGCGTTGGACGAGTTGGATGTACTCCTCGAAAAACTCCCGAAGCTGCGTCGGATCGACGCGGATCGTGGTGCGGGAGAACAGGAATGCATCGGCCCACGCACCGAGCCCGGGAGCCTGCCGTTCGTAGGTGTCGTACAGTTCGACCAGCTCGGCAAGGTTGTGCCGGGTCATTTCCGCAGTGGCCGCACGCATATCGTCGGTCTGCTCGGTATAGGCCGGATAGCGGCGGTCGCCGGGGACCGCACGCCACCACCGTTCCTTGCCGTTGGCCATTTCCGGAACCTCCTCGATGAAGCCGTGTTTGGCCAACTGGCGCAGGTGGTAGCTGGTAAGCCCGGTGCTCTCGCCCAGCGCCTGCGCCAGCGAGGTCGCGTTTACCGGCCCGCGACGCAACTGTTCCTCGATCCGGCGGCGCAGCGGATGCGCGAGCAGACGCAAAACAGCGACGTCGGTGATCGTCCGAGGAGGAGGCTGACCGGCCATGCCTCAGACAGTAATACATGCCAAGACAGTTTGCAAAGACTCTTTGCATATCTGGCCCGCTGTGTTCGCGCCTACCGCCGAGCAGGCCCGCTGACCCTTCGGGTTTCATGGCCCGCACGCGACCCTCGACGTCAGGCATCCGAACCAGGCGGCAGGCCGACGGTGTCGGGCAGAGGTCCATCTCGGACGGAAGCTGTTCGGTGTCCGCTACCGGATCCTCAACACGGTCGTCGAGTTCGAGGCGGATCGGCGCATCGCGTGGTGCCACCCCGGCAAGCACCGCAGGAGCTCACCACCGACATCCGGGAGTTCTTCCGTTCCCTGCGAACCACCAATGACCCAGCCGCAGAAAGGAATCGCTGATGCGAATCGGTATCGGACTCCCGAATCAGGTACGCAACCTCACTCCGTCGATCATCCCGCGCTGGGCGGCGCGAGCGGAGGACGCGGGGTTCTCCACCCTCGCTACGACCGGGCGCTACGCGTACCCGGGCGTGATCGACACCGTCGCGCTCGCGGCTGCGGCGGGAGCGACCACAACGATCGGTCTGCTCAGCGCGGTCCTGCTGGCCCCGACGTGGCCAGGTGCCTTGCTGGCCAAGGAAATTGCGGGCATCGACGGTATCTCTGGCGGCCGCCTCACCCTCGGCGTCGGAGTCGGATCACGCGACGACGAATTCACCGTGCCCGGGCATGGACTCGCTGGTCGCGGCACGCGCATGGAATCCGACCTGGCTACCGACCGCGACATATGGGGCGGCAAGCCGGTCGGCAACGGACCGAGCCCGGCCGTGCCTTCGGGAACTCGGCAGGTCCCCCTATTGTTCGGCGGGTACTCCGCCCCCACATGGTGCGCTGGGGCGAGGGTTATATCGGCGGCTCGCTGCCACCGGCCATGACAGCGCCCAGCTTCGACGCGGCCAAACGAGCCTGGCAGAACGCAGGCCGCCAGGGAACCCCGAAACTCGTCGTACTCACCTACTTCGCACTGGGCGACACCGAGACCGGCCAGGCGAACATCCGAGGCTTCTACCGGCTGGCCCCGATGCCATCGCCGGCAACGTAGTGCTCTGCACCACCTCCGCAATGCTCGAGCAGTCCATCGCCGACTACACCGACCTCGGTATCGACGAGATCATCTTCGTCCCCGACACAGACGACCTCGACGAGGTCACCCGGCTCGCCGACATCATCACCTGAACGGCCTGCCACAACTCACCGCGCGCTGACCCGACAGAGCGTCGACGTGGTGTGTGAGGGTCTGACGGCTTCTTTTGGCCGTAAGTGCGAATCCTGAATCCTGACACCGCTTATCGGTGAAATCTGACGTCACTCGGGGCCGATCCGGGGCGGGTGTATCCGTGAATTTTGACGTCACCCCGGTTGGTGTGTCCTGTCGTTGGGCGTGTCAGAAAAGGCTCGGTGTGGAGGTCGTGGGCCGAGATCTCGAGGCCGTTGAGCAGCGTGGCGAACCGGTTCAGGTCTGCTTGTAGGTCGGTGAGTGCGTAGCCGTCCGCGCCGACGAAGGCGTGGAAGGATTGCGCGACGTCCGGGTCGCTGTCGGTTAGCCCGTTGTCGATTCGATGAATGTCAGCATCTCGGCGAGTTCGATCGCGTCGTCGACCGTTCGACATGAGGTCACGCGTGGTCCGCAGGGTCTGCGGCGGCGTCGATCTCGGCCATGTGCTCCTCCGCCCACGCCCGCAGCGCGGCCAGCGGATTTTCCAGGGAGAGTCCGAGATCGGTAAGGCGATAGTGAACGCGCGGGGGAACGGTGGGTTCGACGCGGCGGGCGACCAGCCCGTCGCGGGACAGGCTTCGCAGAGTCACCGACAGCATCTTCTGCGATACGCCCGGCATCCGACGCTGCAGTTCGGCGAAGCGCACCTCGCCGGGCGCGGCCTCGGCGAGGAGTTTCACCACCATGGACACCCATTTGGTACCGAGCCGATCCAGAAGCCGACGGGTCGGGCAGCCCGGAGAGAACAGATCCCCGCGCTGGCCTGTGCTGGGTCGGGTAGTCACCTGGAGCTCACCACCTGTATCAAAAGTGCCGTCTTGGCAGGCTACCTCAGGTTACCTACGGTCAGCTAGTAACTATCAGTAACCGGCTAGCGGAGGATCGAATGTCTCACGAACTGCCAGATCTCACAGTGCGGATGGTGGCAACCAACGGCATCGAAGCGAACGTGGCGATCGCCGGCACCGGGCCGGCGGTCCTGCTGCTGCACGGCTTTCCACACACCTGGCAGCTGTGGCGCGAGGTGATGGGCCGACTCGCGCAACGACACCGGGTGATCGCGCCGGACCTACGCGGCCTCGGCGCCAGCACACGAGCACAGGTCGGCTACGACGCGGGCACGCTTGCCGCCGACGCCGAGGGGCTGCTCGACGCCCTGGGTGAAACCAGCGCCTCCGTCGTCGCGATCGATGCCGGTGCTCCGCCAGCGTTCCTGCTGGCGATGCGGCGGCCCGAACGAGTCAACCGGCTGGTGCTCATGGAATCGCTGCTGGGCACGCTGCCCGGTGCCGAAACCTTTCTGGCCGGTGGGCCGCCCTGGTGGTTCGGTTTTCACGCGGTGCCGGGCCTTGCCGAAAAAGTCCTTGCCGGAAACGAATCCGATTACCTCGACTGGTTTCTGACGACCGGAACCCAGGGCCGCGGCATACCCGCGGAAACCCGCGATGCTTTCGTCGCCGCCTACACGGGCACTGATTCCTTGCGGTGTGCGTTCTCCTACTACGGGGCGATGCCCACCAGCGCCGAGCAGATCCGGCAGGCTGTCGACACCGCCCGGCTCACCGTGCCGACCATGGCCATCGGATCCCGCCCGGTCGGAACAGCACTCGAAACCCAACTCCGTCCCATCGCCGACACCCTGACCGGGCACTTGATCGAGGACTGTGGCCACATCATCCCCCTCGACCGCCCGGCGACGCTGGTGCCGTTGCTCGTCGACTTTCTCGATTCCTGAGGTGGGTCTGCGGGATGAACACCTGCGGCGGTTCGCGGCCGGCGTCGACCCTGATCTGCGGCTTGCGCTTGTCGACGTAGTCGCGGACCCGCTGATAGGACACGTCTTCCATACCGTGTTCGTCGATCAGCCGCTCGTAGATCCGTTTGATCGTGTGTCGCTGCTTGCGCGGCGCGTCCAGATCCGCCCGCAACATCTCATCGATGAACGGCTTGAACGGATCCAGCTTCGACGCCCGTGGCGGATACTCCTTACGCGCCTCCGGGAACGCGGACGTCAGCGCGGCGTTGACCGTACGGTAGCCAAGGCGCGAGGACATACACGCTGCGGGCGTGGCTGCTCACAGCTCGGAACGGCAGTTCCCGGAGGTGAGCTGGTTCGCCGCAGCCGACGGTTGCAGCACGATGCGGCACAGGCGCCGGATCCGGTCGAGGTCGACATCTGCCATCAGGCGCTCCTCCTCCGGTACCTCGTCGACGACGGGGTCGATTCCGAACAGCAGGCGCGGAAGCATCGGGTGGACGACGAGGCCGATCAGCTCGGTCGCCGCCACCTCGGCCTCGCCGGTCGCGAGCCCCGAGGTGGTTTCCAGGTGCGCCGCGAGATCGCGGGCCGTGGTCCCGAAGAGGACGTCGTAGAGGCCGGCCGCCAGATCCGGCAGCCGGTCGGCCTCGGCGATGCCGAGACGGAGCATCCTGGCGACCGAGGACCACCGCAACAGCTGGACGAAGCGCCCGCAGTACCGCACGACCGCTTCCGCCGGTTCGTCGGCGTATTGCGTGGGCGTGCGCATCCGCTCACCGAACAGGGCGCGGATACGCTCGACGACCGCGAGGAACAGCGCGTCCTTGGTCGGGAAGTGCGCATACAGAGAACGCTTCGACGTTTCGGCGCGCGCCGCGATCGCGTCCATGGAGGTTCGCTCGAAGCCGTCCTCCAGGAACGCGAGTTTCGCCGTGTCGAGGATGTGCTCTCGCAGCGCTTCACCGCGTCGGGCCATAGCGTGCCACCTTAAGTATACGGTACGGTAGAGTTTACTTCGAGGTTTCCGAGGATAGGAGCAATCATCCATGATCGTTGTCACCGCCCCCACCGGGCAGACAGGCAGCAAGCTGGTCGCCACGCTGTTGGGGCGAAGTGAACCGGTGCGCCTCGTTGTTCGGGACCCGGACAAGCTGCCCGCCGAAGTGCGGCAGCGAGCCGAGATCGTCGTCGGGTCGCACTGCGATGGCGATGTCCTCGACCGCGCCCTCGACGGCGCCGACGCGTTGTTCTGGCTCATGCCGGCAGCTGCGAACGCGAGCAGTCCCTACGAGGCGTACGTGACCGCCTCGATCCCCGGCGCCGACGCCGTCGTGCGCCACGGTGTGCCGCGCGTCGTGATCGTTTCCGCGCTCGGGCGAGGATCGCAGATCTATGCGGGCCACATCTCCGCGTCGCACGCGATGGAGGACCTCTTCCGCAGCACCGGCGCGCACATGCGCTCGCTCGCTCTGCCCGCCTTCATGGACAACGTCCTCCGGCAGGTGGCCACGATCCGGAACGGGGTCGTCTCCGGCACTCTCCCAGCCGATTTCACGATGCCCTGGATCGCGACGAAGGACATCGCCGCACTCGCTGCCGAACTCCTGCTCGATCACGCCTGGACCGGGCAGGAGTCGGTCGAGGTCCTCGGCGGAGAAGACCTCTCCTACCTCGACATCGCGCAGATCCTGACCGAGGTTCTCGGTGTGCCCGTCCGGTACGAGCTCGGGGACCGCGCTGCTATTCGCCGCTTCCTCGTCGATCGCGGCGTCTCCGAGGCGATGGCCCAGTCCATGGTGGACATGGACCTCGCCGGCGAGCGCGGCATCAACAACGTCACGGCGCGTACCGCTGGGAACACCACACCCACCACCTTCCGCGAGTTCGCCGAAGAGACCATCAAACCGGCGTTGGCCGGTTGACCGTCTTCGCACCCGACTTCACCAGGAGCTCCTCATGACGCTGATCTGCATCGAAGAACATGCGGTCGACCAGTCGATCGCCGAAGCAGCAGGCCCGGTCCTCGCCCGTGAGGCGCCGTACATGCGTGCCCAGAGTTC
>NZ_JBEXLC010000137.1:0-23886 GCF_040609795.1 Nocardia sp. NPDC004604 | reverse complement strand
TTGACCCGCCCCTACGGGCCGGGTCAACACACCGAGTTATTCAGCAGTCTCCTAGTGCCGCTTCCAGATAGCTCCTGCCGTATCGGCCCCTGGGTCCAGGGGCGGTCGAAGGTAGTCGAAAGGTGGTCACCCAGGCCGTAATCGACCGCCATATGACTACGCTCGGCGAGCAGCCGAAGTGGGTAGCGCAGCAATCTATCCGGACGGGGGAGTAGGCATGGGGGTGGCGATCGCCGCGACGCCGGGAGTATTCACCGCTATCCGTGTGGGTCGGTGCCGGATATCGCCGTGATCGCGATGGTCGGCAGACGTCGATGACCGGACCGCAGGTGCAGACCGGAGGCGGAGTTTCGGTACTTTTTGCTGTCGTGCCTCACCCGTCGGCGAGGCGTTGGATGGTGGCGCTCAGCCAGGCCTGGAGATCAGCGGGGTCGCCGAGTTCGGAACGCAGGACCCGGCGGCGGGTCGAGACGCCGAGCACGAACGCGTCGATCGCTGCGGCTCGGCTGCGGGCGTCCGGGTCGTCCAGGCCGCTGTCGCGCAGGTATCGGTGCAGCGGCTCCAACGAGTTGGTGTCGAGGAAGGCGGCCAGCGCCTCCGCAGCCTCCGGGCGTTCACCGGACGCGCGTTGCAGCACGAGCAGCGGATCCTGTCCGGGTGCACCGAACCAGCGCTGGACGATGCTTGCCGCGAGGCGCGCACCCAGGCCGGAACGGTCGCCGTCGAAGGAGTTCGAGACCGGGATCTCCACCTGGGTTGCCGCCAGGAAAAGGCCATCCTTGCCGCCGAAATAGCGCGTGATGAGGTTGGGCGACACGCCGGCCGCGTCGGCCACGCCTTTGACCGTGATCGCTGCGTACCCGTGCTGGGCGAACTGGCGTTGCGCGTGCTCCAGGATCCGCTGCCGGGTGGCGGCCGCATTGCGGAAGGTCATGTGTACGAGCATACACATCATGTGTACGCTGATACACATGAACGACGAGATGCGAGAACGACTCCAGCGCACGCGGCGTGTCACGACCCCGTGGAGCGACGACGGGACGCGCGGCATCATCGGCACCCGCCTCGACGAACTGCTCGAACGCTGGGCGAGCGGGTACGACTGGGGCGTGCATGAGCGCCGCATCAGCGAGTTCCCTTGGGTGACGGTGCGAGCAGGTGACACCGACCTGCGTGTGATCCATCAGCGGTCCGCGGATCCCGGTGCCCCGGTTGTCGTACTGCTGCACGGCTGGCCGGACTCGGTGCTGCGGTTCGAGCGCGTCCTGCCCTTGCTCGCGGACATGCATGTGGTGGTTCCCGCGCTGCCGGGCTTCCCGTTCGCGGCCCCGCTCACCGTTGCCGGTATGTCGGTCAACCGGATCGCGCGGATCGTCGCGGACGGTCTGGATGAGCTCGGTTACTCGCGGTACACGGTGTCCGGCGGCGACGTGGGTGGCACCGTGGCGGAAATCCTCGCGGCCGAATACCCCGACCGGGTAGCGGCCCTGCACCTCACGAACATTGCCGCGCGGCGTGCGCTCACGGCGGACCCGGCGAAGCTCGCGCCCGACGCGGCGGCCTACCTCGACCGGGCGGCGCAGTGGTTCCGGACCGAGGGTGGGTACATCGCCGAGCAGTCGACGCGGCCGAACACGCTCGCCGTCGCCCTCGGTGACTCACCCGCCGGCCTCGCGGCGTGGATCGTCGAGAAACTGGAGTCCTGGTCCGACGAGTCGGCCTTCACTGTGGACGAGCTTCTCACCTGGGTCACCGCCTACTGGGTCACCGGCACGATCGGCACCTCCTTCGCCACCTATGTCGAACCGGTCACCCTCCCCGACCAGATCGACACGCCAACCGTACTGTCGGTGTTCCCGCGCGACATCAAACCGGAGCCGCGCAGCTACGCCGAGGCGTTCCTGAACGTTTGCGATTATGTGGAACACCGTGCCGGCGGCCACTTCGCAGCCTGGGAACAGCCCGAGGCGTACTCCCGCGACATCCACCGTGCGGTCGAGCTGGGCGGCTGAAACGAAGCTTGCGAATGCCCCACCGCTGCAACGCCGCACACCCGGCGCAGCCCATGCCGCGGCACTCCGCACCGTGAATGTTCGTGGTCGCGGCACCAGCGAGTGCTCGGTCCAGCTGCCCTACCCGCTCCGACTGCTCGCCGAGTGTCATATGGCCTCGAACACGGCCTTGGGGCTGGATATGGCAGGAGCTAGCTGGACGCGGCACTCGCTCGGAATTCTTTGTCCGAGAGGATGATCGAACCTACATCGGCAGGCATCGCGGTTCGTTGGTTGAGCACTTCAGCGCGACCCTGATGTCGCGAGTGCCGGAAGCGCCGCTGGTACGACCGGCCCCGGCGCCGCGGCCTCCGGATTCCACCGGTAGCCATAGCTGTGGATGGTCGTGATCAGGCCGGGGCGGTTCAACTTTGTCCGCAGCCTGGTGATGTGCACGTACAGCGCGTGCGACACCCCGACGAACGCATCGCCCCAGATGTGGTCCAGCAACTGCTGACGGCTGACCGCCGCACCGGGGCGCTCGACCAGCTCCCGCAGCAGTTCGAACTCGACCGGGGTCAGCTGCACCGGTCGCCCGGCGACCTCGACCATCCCGGCCAGCAGATCCACCCGGACGTCTCCCGCGACGACCGTCTTTGTCGGCGGGAGGTTTTGGCGGGCCGCCGGAGCGCGTCGGGCGATCGCGTGCAGCCGGGCCGCCAA
Source organism: Nocardia sp. NPDC004604 (assembly GCF_040609795.1). Classification (NCBI taxonomy): domain Bacteria; kingdom Bacillati; phylum Actinomycetota; class Actinomycetes; order Mycobacteriales; family Nocardiaceae; genus Nocardia; species Nocardia sp. NPDC004604. The sequence continues at coordinate 21,172 of NZ_JBEXLC010000137.1, read as the reverse complement.
CTCGCCGATGCGGGGCGGCTTCACCAGGTAGTCATCGGCTCCGCTGCGTAGCGCGCGTACCACCGAGCGCTCGTCGGAGTCCGCGGTGAGCACGAGTACCGACATCGAACTGACTTCCCGCAGCTTGCGCAGCGCCTCCAGCCCCGGCATATCCGGCAACTCGAGGTCGAGGATGGCGGCGTGATAGCGATGGTGCGCGACCAACAGGTCCGCAGCTCTGCGTTTGTGATCCACCTGATGGCCCCGGCGGCGCAGCCGGTGCGCCAGCGCTTCGGCCTCATCGCGATTGTCATCGACCACGATCACCCGCATACCCGACACCCCTGCCTTCGAATGCTCTGTGCCCGGCCGACTTCGGTTCGGACGGTCGCGATTCGGACACTAGGGCAGCCGCGAGAAGAGATCATCCGCCATTCCTGATGGGAATATCCGCATTGATGCGCGGCGGATCGCCAGGTCAGCGGCGATGGAGTTCGCGTTCCCACGTGCGGGGACAATTCTTTATCGCAGCCTAACGCGCCGCTTAATATGGTGTCGTCAATTGACGGCACGTTCGATCGGGTGAATCCGCGGCATCAGCGCCGATCCCGCTCACCCATCGGGAAATCTGCGGGTGAGCGATGCGCGTTGAGCTGAGAACGTCAGAGATCCGCCCCACGGAATGGGCCGTGCTCGCGGCCGCGACCGCGGATTTCGCCGTATCGGATCGTTGGTTGGAAACGATGGGGCCGCTATTGCCGGGCGAGCCGCGCTGGATGGTGGCCTATGTCGACGGACGACCGCAAGTCGGGCTGTACACCCGTTTGCTGAAATCCGCACCGGCGGAACCACGTTACGATATCGCCGCCATCTTGCGCGGGGAGATCCCATCGCCCGAACCGCGATCGCCACTGGGGTCCGCGCCCGATGCCGCATCGCTGTATCCGGCGGTGCTGGCGCTGCAGCCCGGCTATACCTGCGTTCCCGCTGGCCCCGGAGCGACCGACCCGGTTGTCCTCGGCCACACAGTCCGGGCTGTACACGCCTGGGCCGAGCAGCAGGGTGCCCGGTCGGTGTCGTACCTGTACGTCCCTGAGCGGCAACACATCTTGCACAGCGTGCTGGAAGACTTTGGCGCACAGCCGGTCCGGCTGTATCCGACGTGTGTCATGCCGGTCGATTTCGGAGATATCGACGGGTATCTGGCACAGTTGCCGCGCGAACGGCGGCGGGATCTGCGACGGCTCCTGCGCCGGATCGGCGAGAGCGGAGCAGAACTGGGCGAGGCCGATCTCAGCGAGGTCCGCGACGAGGTGTTGGAACTGCGAATGGGGTTGCTGCGCAAGTACAACTCCGCCGGCGACCGTGCCGCCCAGGCGGCGACGTTGGACCGGATGATCCGGCACTACCCGCCCGAGGATCGAGTGGTGACCACGGTCCGGCAGGGTGATCGGGTAGTCGGCTTCTCGCTGTCGCTGCGGCATGGGAATGCGTTGCGAGCGCTGTGGTGTGGGCAGCGGCCGCAGGCACACGGCGCGTATTTCGTGATGCTGTTCTACGGATTGGTGGCGGCCGCATTGCGCCGGGGGTGCACCAGCATCGACTATGGAACCCTCAAGTGGCAGGAGAAGGTTTCCTACGGCTGCCGACTGGAGCAGTTGGCGGGTCACACATGGCTATTGTGAACGGCCACAGCGGAACTCGGCTGTTCATTCCGGGCCAAATCGTCTCCCTGCTCGGTGACGGGTTGGCCGTGCTGGCCATTCCCCTGCTGGTGTTGGAGTTGACCCATAATCCCGTCGCGGCGGCACTGGCCGCCACACCGCGCACGGTCGGCTACCTGGTCGCCGGGCTACCGGCCGGCCCGGTGGTGGATCGCGCCGATCCCTGGCAGGTGCTCATCATCGCCGATCTGGTGCGGGCGGCGATCTTCGTCGTGCTCTTCGTACTTACCGCCGTGCGAGTCGGTTCGGTGGGTGTCATCCTGGCGCTCGCCTTCGGTGCCGGGGTTGCCGGAGTCTTCTTCGAGACGGCATTGGCGGTTGCGGTGCGGGATATCTATCGTGATCGAGCACTGGTGCGCACCAATGCAATTCTTGAAACGGCGAGCCAGACTTCGATACTGCTCGGGCCACCGATAGTTGGATTGCTGTCCGCCGCAGTCGGATTGGGTACCGCCCTGCTGGTGGAGGCGGCGACATTCGTGGTATCACTTGCGACGCTATGGGGAACCTACCGTCGCCTACCGAAATCCATCGATCGCCGAGATCCGGTGTCGTGGCGACTGTTCGGAGCCGAATTCCGTACCGGATTGCGCTATCTCGCGGCGTCCTCGGCCATCGGCGCATTGGCCGTGCTGCAAGTGATAACCAACCTGTGTCTGGCGGTCCAGACGTTGATCGTGTTCTTCGCGCATGACTATCTCGGCATGTCGGCGGGGCTGGTCGGCGTAGTGGTGGCCGCCGGTGGCATAGGCGGAATCCTCGGTGCCGCAACCGCTCCCGTGTTCATGACCCGGTTCCGTCCGGTACCGCTGTGTGTGGCCGCTATCCTGTTGATCGGCATCGCCTTGGGCACAGTGGGTTTCGCGCCGAACCTCTGGTGGTTCGCGCTCGGCAATGCCGTACTGATCTGGGCCGATGTGCTGGCCAGCATCGTGGTCCGCACACTGCGGCAGCAGCTCGTGCCGCGCGAGCTGCTCGGCCGGGTCACCAGTGCCATGCGGACGGTGGTGCTGGCGGCCGCGCCGGTCGGTGCGGTGCTCGCGGGCCTGCTCACGCACCTCGACGGCAATAACCCGCGTCCGGTCTTCCTAGCGGCCGCGGTACTCATCGGGCTGTGTTCCCCGATCGTCTGGACTTTTGGACTGCGACGCCATCGCGACATTCCCCTGCTCCGCCGCGACGAAAAGATGGTGACCGTATGAAGCTCTACACCGGCGAACGCCTGGCCGAATTGGCCCTGGCGCGTGGCCTTTCCGAGGAATACCTGCGTGATCTGCGGATCGTGTCCGCGGTGTTGCCGTTCCGTGTGAACGACTATGTCGATCGCGAGTTGATCGACTGGACGGCAGCGCCCGACGACCCGATCTTCCGGCTCACCTTCCCGCACCGAGATATGCTGCCGCCCGAGGTATTCAGCAGTATTGCCGAGATGTACGACGCCGACGCCTCGCGGGAAGTGCTGGCCAAGGCGGGCGCGCAGGCGCGTCGGCTGCTCAACCCACATCCCGGTGGCCAACTCGACGCGAATATCCCTGTTCTGCAGGGGAAGCCGCTACTCGGACTGCAGCACAAGTATCGCGAGACCGTGCTGGTGTTCCCGTCGCAGGGACAGACCTGTCATGCCTACTGCGGCTACTGCTTCCGCTGGGCCCAGTTCGTCGGAACCGAGACCCGCCAGGCGATTTCGGATCCCACCGTAGTGACCGCCTATCTGCGCGAGCATCCTGAGGTCACCGATGCGCTGTTCACCGGCGGCGACCCGATGATCATGCGGACCGCGGTGCTGCGCCGCTGGGTCGATCCACTGTTGGAGCCGGGCCTGGAACATATCCGCACGCTGCGTTTCGGTACCAAGGCACTGTCCTATTGGCCGACCCGATTCACCGACGACGCGGATGCGGATGACCTGCTGCGCCTGTTCGAACGATGTGTGGCCGCGGGGCGGCACGTCGCCGTCATGGCGCACTTCTCGCATCCGCGGGAGCTGTCCACCGCCGCGGTCCGCAGGGCCATCGCCCGCATCCGGGACACCGGTGCGGTGATCCGGGCGCAGGCGCCGCTGATCGCGCACGTCAACGACGATGCCGATGTCTGGGCGCGGATGTGGCAGTCGCTGGTCGAGTCCGGCGTGATCCCGTACTACATGTTCGTCGAACGAGACACCGGCGCTCGCAACTATTTCGAGGTTCCGCTGGCACGGGCACTGGAGATCTACACCGATGCCATTCGACAGGTATCCGGCCTGGCCCGCAGCGCCCGCGGCCCGGTCATGTCCACCCATATCGGCAAGGTTGTCCTCGACGGCGCCCCAACCATCATGGGTACCAAGGTCTTTGCGCTGCGCCTGCTGCAGTCTCGTGACCCGCGTGACACCGGCAAGCAATTCTTCGCACGCTATGACCCTGGGGCACATTGGCTCGACGATCTGACACCCGCCCTCGGCACGACTATTCCCGAGGGATCTCGGAGTGAGGTCGTTTAGTCGTCCAGCGACACAGTGCCGTCGCAGCCGCTCGTCGAGGTCGATCTGGTGCAGGCGGCTGCCACGTCCCCACGGCCCCGGCCCGAATTCGACTCGATCGCGGAGACGGTGGAATCCATTGCGCCGTATTCCGGAGCGGAGTTCACGCGCATGACCTCGGCGCCGACGGTCGAAACCCGGACGGTGTCCATCGCGGGCCGGGAAGTTGCGTCAGTGTTCGAGTTCGGTCCAGGGGATGGCGATGGGGAACGGGGGGTCGATGGTGGTGCCGTCCGGGTTCTCGTGGGTCCATTCGTCGGCGAGGATGTAGTTGGCCGGGCGTCGCGGAAGTGCTCCAGAATCGGGAAGGCCCTCCCATAAATTTCGGCTTTGTGCCGGGCTTTTCGACTAATCGGCAGGGGTTCCCGTTTTCGCTTCCGGGATGCCCGCAGTGGGTGTGTCCTAGTCGTGGCGGTCGGCCGGACCCCTCGGGTCGACCGCCACCATCGACCACCGACACACCGAAGCGAAGGTCCGCAATGCTGACGAACATCCAAGCGGGACAGCCGGATACAGTCGGCTTGCGGAGTCGGCCGCGCCGCAACGACACTCGCACACCAATAGACACCATCCACCGAACCGAAGCCGATGGCCTGCAAGCAACCTGGCAGCTGAACCAGCAGCATGAAATCGGAATCATGTTCGTACACAACACATCCGACGCAACCCGGGTCGCGTCGTTCGATCCCGGCGGCTATCCCGATCTCGTCCAGGCGCGCGAACGGCTACCGAAACTCGCGAAGCTCTGGGACGCCGTCCGCCACCACTTCTGGACCGAAGCCATTCCGGCGCACCGCCGTTCGCATCCATCCGACACGCGGAAGTGAGTCGGATGCCGACCAGGACAGGCGCTGCGGATTTGTTGGTTCAATGTTCGGCCTGGTCACCTTCGGATGGGCGAACCTCGCCGAGGTCCTCGGAGTTCGTGTCGACCTTGTCGCGGGTCCCTGCCGTGGGCGACTGCTTCGGCTTGGAATCGAATGTGGCACTTGATATTGCACGGTCGAAGCGGGTCTGCCATTGCGCGTCGGTCTCCCCGTTGGGATCGGGGTAGTGGGCGCCTTCGGCCAAATCCGCGAGTCGCAGCGACAGACCTTCCAGATACGTGTCGATCAATTCGACCCGGGTGCCGTCGACCGGCTCTTCGGTTTCCCAGGTTCCGTCGAGCTCGTCGGCGCTCACCTCGTTCAGCTGCGCGTGCAGGTGCAGTTTGACCAGCGCTTCCAAAGTGTCTACATAGCCGAGCATTTCCGGGTCGGAACTATCGGTGTACGTCTGTCGCAGCTCGGCGATAGCGCTACGCCATTCGGGTGATGTCCGGGTGTCGTGTGGATATGGCAGGCCGAACTGGTCGGCCAGATCGTCGCGAAGCTGACCGAGTATCCGTAGCACCTCGATGGGTTTACGGGTGGGCGGCATGGCGTCCTCCGCCTGTGCCGCTATCTCCTCGAAGATCCTGATCACACCTGAGTACCATTCCCAGTGGCGGAGATCGAGGTACTCGGACTCCGAGGTACGGATTCGCTCGCGGATGTCATCCAGTTCCGAGCTCGGAATATGATGCTTGATATATGTGGCCAAGCCATTTTTTATCGCCCAGAAATGATCGCTGAACCCCTTTGGTTTCGGCCACTCGTCCTGGTATGCGTTACTATTGTCGATCGGCACTATCTGGAAGCCGTGCGCGAGCAGCCAATTGGCGCCCTCGTGTCGATCCCATGGGCGAATCAGCATGTCGCCCAACCCCTGGCGCATTGCCGCGGGCGTCGGGAAATGCTCGCGCCAGCCATCTTTCCCGTGCCAGAACAGCTTGTTCGCGGGAATCCCCGGCACATACTCCACCATCAGCGTGAGGTCGTCGAGGCGCAGTACCTCCGGGGCGCGTGCTCCGGCATCCCGGAGCGTTCGCGCGCCCAATTTCTCGGCATCGGCGTGGACCTTTTCCCGGACCTTCTTCAGGACCGCCTGATAACCATTCCGGTAGATGATCAAGTAGACCGATGCCGACGAGGTGTGATGATCCACGGTCGTGAGGCGTATACGCACGACCTCACCCGAGGCTTCCGCTTCGATCAGCTTCTCGGCGAACGATCGCTCATCGGCGAGGTCATTCAGCCACGCCTTGGCATCACGGTCGGCCTCACGGGTGTCCGGACGGTTGACGTAGTACTGGATCGCAGGTTCCGGCTCGGTGTGGTCGCCGGGCACCGCTTGCACGGTCAGCTGGGCATTCTCGTCGATCAATACCTGCAGGTACTCGATCGGAATCCCTTCTTGCGCGGCCCATTCCCGCAGCCTCGGCATCAGCTCGTCCACCAGGTTCTGTTGGCCGAGTAGTGGCGATGCGACCACGATGCCCTGGCCCGGCACTACGCCGATTCCCTCGATCCGGTGACCGTCATCATCCAGAAGCGGTTCCGCGCCCAAAGCCTTCAGCACATCCCGGGCCGCCAACACCGCCAGCGCCGTCCGCACCTCGTGCACATGGTTTCGGGCGTTCTTGATATGCGGTTTCAGCAACTCGAAATGCTCGGCCGCTTTGGGGACCAACTGCTCCGCCTCGTCGCGCAGCACCAGCGTCGCGAACCCGTCGACAACGAGCCGACGTAACGCCGTGTCGAACCGCCGACGCTGCCTGGCCTGCAGGTCCTCGATCACCTGCTCGACGGCCTCGACCTCCTTACCGTGCGCCTCCTCGGTCTTCATCCCGAGGTTCCGAGCCAGCCGCAGCCCTTCCGCCGCCACCTCCGCCGCATCCTTCTCGGCGGTCTCGAGCGCTCGGCGCAGCGGCGGTGCCAGTTCTGGAGTCGCTGCGGGCGGGTCGTCGGGGGCGTTCTGCGGTGGCGCGTCTACTTCCGGTGGTATGGACGGCTGTTCGACGGGGCCCAATTCCCGGGCGTTGTCAGGGTCATGATGGAAATCAACTCCACCGTGCGGAATTCCAGCGAATCCGGGTCCGCCCATGCGCGGTCGGCGGTGTCGGCGTGGGGTGGGCAGATCGAGTGCGGCATGAAGGTCGAACTCGTGGAAGGGGACCGCGGGTCCTGGCGGGGGCGGGCCGCCCGCACCGCGAGGTGCATCGCCCTGCGCGAGCGCTTCAGCGGTGATCTCGTGCGCGGCCTTCTTGTCGCCGGCGATTGCCAGTACCTCGTCGAACACCGTGGTCGAATTGGCGGCCGTCTCACCTGATGGACTCGCGGGTGTCGGCTGCCCGGGGCGGTCCGGGTTTGTTTGTTGCGCAGCCGCTTCCGGAGCCGGTTCGGGACTGTCGGAACCGTGCCGTACTGCGAACGCGGTCAGCACTGTCCCGCCACCGACCTGGAAGCGTCCGGAGAACAGCATCCGAGGAGAGGCGCGGCGTTGATCGATCGCCGGATGCACCTCGATGGACCCGGATTCGGGATGCGCCGGATCGGGCCTGAGCGTGACATCCACGTCGTCTGGACGGATCTCGACCCCCGCCAGCTGGAACTGTAGGTCGATGACGTTGTCCTTGGCCGAAGCCAGCACCTGATCCCAATGGATTCCGGGGTGTGCGGACGCGAGGTCTCGCACGAGCAGACGTTCACCGTGTCGAATGCTGCCCGGCCGCGCGGTGAGGTGGGCCGGCGCATGATCTTTGGCATCGAGACCGATGGCACGGTACACGTCGCCGGGGGCGGCCGCCGTCGCAGCGTATCTGCCGGTTCCGGTGGCATCACCCACCAGGCCTGCCGGCCAGCGCGGTGCGCCGTTCGGCGCTATCGGGATGGGCTCGTTCTGCAGCTCGAGACCGTGCAGCATCCGTTCGGCACACAGGCGCAATGTCAGCGCCGGGCTGCGTTCGCTGTCGAGAATTTCTGTGGCGTGAACGTCGGGGGGCAGCACGTGCCGGATCAGGGGTTGGCTCGGCGTCTCGGCAGGAACACCAGTTGCACCGTCGGATATCGAATCGACGGACGTGTTCTGCTCGGGTGGCTCGGTTGCGTTGGACCTGGCGTCATCGATTATTCCGAGCCGCAGTGCCATCATGGCCATCGGTATCGACTCGCGGACGCCGAGTTTCTCGCCGATGCGTACACGGTGGCGCTCGACGGTCTGACGGGTTACCTTGCGTTTGTGGGCGATCTGCTGGTTGGTCCTGCCTTCGGCGATCAACTGGAGCAACTCGATCTCGTCCTCGGACAGATCGAAGTCCGTTGATGCCGGCGTATCGGTAGTCGTGAGCAGGCCCCGGCGCCTGGCCTTGACCACCGCGGCAATGATGCTCGCAGTATTCAGCTTCTTGGCCGCACTGGTGTTGTAATTCGAGACGGTCCCGGGACTCAATCCCAGTCTTGCGGCGATCTCATCGCGCGACAGGCCCTCGTAGGTCAGCTGTAGTACCTCGACTTCACGAGGAAGCAGCCCGGTGTCGTCGATCGGTTTCGCTCGTCGGCGCGGCCCGCTCGCCGATTCTGTAGCGCTTTCGAGCGCATCGTTCCCGGCGAGTGTGGACCGGTTTTCGGTGCCTACCGCATCCGGTTGCCCGTTGCCGAGGTCGGCGCGCTCGAGTCCGCCGGGATGTCGCCATCCGGCTTCGTCCGCGGTGGGTGGCACCGCGCTGGTGCCACTTGCAGGACCGCCGCTCGGCGGTCCAGGATCCGGTCGTGGCGTGGCAGTACCGCCGCCGGGGCTGTCGTCATCGTCGTGGTTCGTATCGTCGACGATTGGGCCTGTGTTCTCTGATTCGTGGGCTGCATTGTGGTTGGCTCCGCGCGCCGCGCCACCGCCGTTGTTGTGCCACACATCGAGTTGGGGTGCTCGCTTGCGTGCACCCCCGAGGTTCACTTCTTCCCAGGGGTTTTCGCCGACGGCTGGATAACCTATCAGGGGGCTGCGCCGTGGTTTTTGCTGCGGCCCGGAATTGTTGGCACCGTCATCGTTCGTAGCGTCGACTACCGGGCTGGACTGTGCGGTGTTCACATCGCTGATCAGCTCGACCAACGGATCGGTGCCGTCCGCCCGGGTAGAATCTGGATGGGCACCGCTGCTTTCCGTGTCCGGTACCGGCAGGGTCTCGGATCCACGCTGGCGCAGGCCGAACAGGCGTCTGATCAGCTGGTGCGCGGCGCCACCGATGGCTGCGGCGTGGTGCGCGGCGACGCCGACGGCGGCCGCACCGATGATGCCAGTCGATATCCAGCCCGGGACGAAGATTCCCTGTGTCGAAAGCAGGGCGCCGCCCAGCAGCGGACCGGCGGCCGCTCCGGAGTACATGACCAGATCCTTCGCGCTGTTCGCCCGGCCGTAGAGCTCCTCGGGAATGGCCTGCTGTAGGTGTCCTGCCACCCGGACATTTATGCCGACACCGATGATCGAGGTGCCGAGTGCGCCAGCGGCCACGACGAAGGGGTTGGGGGTTGCCGCTTGGAGTGCGGCGACTCCGGCGAAGCCGAACAGCGCTGCCGGGTACAGGAGGTTGGCTTTGGTCTTGCTGATCAATTTCTTCGGTAGCAGCCCGCCGATTACGCCACCGATAGCGCTGGCACTGACGACCGCCGCGGTGGCCACTGCATGCATGTGGGCCTCGTCGATGATGGTGGCCGTGCGCAGGTTCAAAATCCCGAACGCCGCATTTGTGGCCACCGTCGCCAGGGTGTATTCGCGAAGAAATGGCTCATCCCAGACTGCACGCCCGCCGTCGCGAATATCGTGGAATAGGTCGCGGAATGCGCGGCCGTCCGTCGGGACATGCCGGGGGACAGCCTCTCGCAGGCGAGACAGCGCCCTCAGGTTCCACAGAGATGAGAGGCCGTTCGCTGCGAACGGCAGCCAGTTCGCCACATTCAGCACGATGGGCCCGAGCGCGCGCCCACCGGTACCGGCGACATACCGATCGATTTCCGCCATCCGGTTCGCTGCCATCAGCTGCTCGGGTGTGACCAGATCTCGAACCGTACCCAGGAGGCTGCGCAGGTAAAACGTCGCCGCAACCCCCTCGACCAGGGTTGTCCCGGTGAGTACCGGGCCGATATCCGAGACACCGAGCCCCACCGCGGCAGCGGCGACGGTGGCGGCCGTGACACTTGTCCACTGCGCGGTCCGCATTATCTCGACGCGGTCATGGAAGTCTGCGGCATACCCCGCCAGCGGCTCGGACAAGGCCTTCGCTGCCAAGGGGGCGAATGAGGTGAAGCCCGCCGCCACCGGCGAATGTGTCAGTTCCAGCATCGCCAGTGGTAGCGCCGACTCCTGAATGCTGAAACCTATGTTGGAGATCGCATTCGGAATGTACAACCCGGCTCGGTATGCCCTATTGGTGGTGAGCAACTGTTTCGGCGAGACCGACTCTTCGGGTTCCTGGGACGGCTCGGCGGGCGATGCCGGTGCCGATTCGGCGGCCGGCGTCTGTCCGGGTTCGGCGGCCGCGCTGGCAGCCGCTTGTTTCCTCCGCTTGCCGGGCAGCCGGAATGCACGGCCTTCCGGATTCCGGCCGAACCCATCGAGCACCGGATCGAACGCACCCGGCTCGCGCCGCAGCGGCGGATCCGGTTCCAGCCCCTCGGCTCGGCCACCGATGATGTCACCTATCGCGCTGATCCCGAACCCTGCCGCGTCCGCGTTTCGATTCTCTGCCGCCGCGCCGTCGCGGCCGGGCGGTAGTTGTGGGCTCGGTGCGCCGCCGTTGTCTGCCGCGTTGCCCGCCTCAGCGGCCGTTTCATCCGGTCGGTCGGGTTCGGCGTTTCCTCGTTGCGCACCGCCGCCAGCGATATGCAACACACCGAGTTCCTTCTTGCGTGCAGGCACGAACTTGAAATCGCCTCCATCCAATGGGGCGTCGGCGTCGGGGAGTGCGCCCATGCCGATCAGGGGGGCGTGTCGTGGTCTTTGCTGCGGTTCTGGGGTGTGGGGTTGGTTGGGGGCTGGTTCGGCGACGCTCGTCTGCCAGTGGTGGCTACCATCCTGGGGCGCTTCGGTGGTTGATTCGGATCGTGTGACATCGACGGGCCCCGTGTCACCGGTGCCGAGTTCGGCCGCTATGCGAATCCGGAAGTCCTGCACCGCATCCGGGGAGACAGTCGTCGAATCACGGTCGGCGGTGGTCGGCAGGGTTCCGACGACGATGCGAAGCCTCTCGAGTTGGCTTTGCGACATTCGGGCCGAAGTGGGATCTGTGTCGGGCGGTGCGGGTATCACCTGAAGCGGGCCGTCGGCGCCGACCTTGTCGGCCAGTTGTGTCAGGAACCGTTGGACTTGCTTCGGCGTCGCGCCGAGGACGGCCCCGACGGTTGCGCGTGACATGCCGTCCGCTACCAAGCGAAGAGTGTGTGCCTCGACTTCGGTCAGCGCGATCGTGCGTACGTCTGGACGCGTTGCCTCCGCGATTGTCGCGTCCCGCCCTCGGGTGTCCATTTTGCGGGCGGCTCGGCCGAGGTGGTCCTCCGCGGTGTGCGGTGAAATACTGAGTCGCTGGCCGATTTCGCGATTCGACAGTCCCAGTGCGGCCAGGCCAACCACGTCGGCCTCGCGACGCGAAAGCTTGCTGAGTGCGACCGAATTCAACGGAGCGGGCGACACCGTCGGTTCAATCGGCTCTTCGGATGATTCGACCTGAGGATCAGGCGCGGCTCCATCGGCAGCCGGGGCGTCGTTGTTGGAGTCCTGCGAGTCGGAGTCGTCGATGATGCCGTTGCGTATCGCCATCTCGACGATCCCGTTCCGATCGCTGATGCCGAATTCACGAACGATAGCGGCTTTCTGTGCCTGTACCGCAAACTTGGAAGTCCCAGTGGCGACCGCGATTTCCGGGAATGTCTTGCCCTTTGCCATCAGACGAAGAATCGCGATCTGACGAGGAGTCAGTCTGTGGGTGACACCGGGCTCTACAACGTCACGGGGGGACGCCACCTGGGACGCGTACAACTCTTCCAGCCGGCTCAGGACATCGACCAGCAGCTCGCTCTCCTTGTGGACGATGCTTCCCCCACTGAACGAGTCCGGGGATTGCTCTTGTGCGGGCCAGAGGTTTTCGCGGCGTTTGTCGGCGAGATGTCTGGCTATCCGGCGGATGGCCCCGTCCGCCATAAGCTTGATTGTCGGCTGCTCGAGCCGCATTGCCACGGCTAGGTCGGCCGGCTGTATGCGCTCACGGAACAGGCTGAGTACGATACGACGTTGCTTAGCCCCGAGCAGGGCGAGCGCCTTCTGTAATTGCGATTGATCGGCCTCTGCCAATGCTCGACGCAGTGCCTCGAGCCTGGTGCGCTCGGCGCGCACGATCGCCTTGACCAAGCTGTCGGCGGCCTCGACTACGATGTCCTCGATTTCGTCGGGATCCGATTGTGTTTCCGCTGCAAAAGGCTTGCCGGTATCCAGACCCCGCAGGGCAGTCCGCTGGTTAAGTGGAAGTCTGTCGATGGCCTCCAGAATTTGCTCGGCGGTGGCCTCGGCCAGCGCCTGAGCTGGATCGGGTGCTTTGACATCGGCTGCCAGTATCGCGCAGAGCCCAGCCCGAAACTCGATGAACCCAGCTGGTCTCCGCGGGGTGCCTTTCGTAGGACCAGCCGAGTCGCTACCGCCTTTACTGCCAGTCCAAGGCGTTGGCTTGCTGGGCTGACGACGGTTGTTCCACGGTGTTTCCGGGAGGGGACGACCTGCTGATTCCGCGTCGTCGAAACGGTTGACCACCGACGGTGCCGCGTCCTTGTCGCCATGCACGCCCGCGGCATCGACCGGGGTGTCGGTGCGGCCGTCCTCCGCGGCTGGCGGCGCTATCGCTTCGTGCGTTTCGTGTAGCGGTTCGGTTGTCGGGGACCGGGTTTGGGTTTGGCTCTGCGTGGGTCCGGAGCTGCTCCCGTCGCGCTCGGACCGGTCACCCATCGGGCCGATCGGGTAGTCGGCAAGCGGCTCACCTGGCGTCGCCGCGACGTTGGTGTCGGGGTCGAACAGGGCCTCGGGTCGCAGGCCGGTGACGTCGTCGTTCTGGACGAAGGCGACCCCGAAGTAGGTGGCTCCCGATTCGTCCGGGGTGCCGCGCACATGCCGTGTCCACTGTTCTTCGCGCGGACGGTACTCCATCGGTTCTTCGCGCGGGTCGTAACCGACCAGTTCGCGTCGCCAGACATCGCCGTTCTCATCGGCTTTCGTCAGATATAGGTGTGCGCCGAGACCATCCGGACGATCGAACACAACCGCCACCCGTGCCCCGGGACCGAGATCACGGAGCAAATCCGCGGCCTTGTCGCGTGCGGTGCCGTTCTGGTCGGCGACGAAACCTCCGCGCAGCCACCCCGCGCGTGTCGACCAGCTGAACTCCGCGGCGAACATTTCCTCCGGCGGGCCCTGTTCCGTGCGCCGTCGGACCGGTAGTCCCTCGCGCTCGAGCGCATCTATGGCGTTCGGCGCGCAATCCTTGGCGTTCGCGCCTTCCAGCAGCAGCGCCAGCGCTAGGTCGTCCCAGGACACCGGTGGCCCGTCCGGGCTTCGGAATGCGACCGAGCCGTCACCGCGCACCGTCGAATCGGATTGCGGCTCTGGGGCTTCCAGTAGGAGGCCAGCGAGTCCGGGATCTTGCTTCGCACGGAGTACCAACTCGTCGGCGCCCTCGTGCCCGGAGACGAGCTGGAAGCCGGGCAGTGGTGGCCGTCCACCCGGCCGGGTTGCGTAGTAATCGCGAATTCGCTTGCGCGCTGAAAGATCTTCGATCAGTGCTGGCAGGGCCTGATCCACACCGGCGCCACCCGTCATGCGCAGCGCCCATGCGACTCGTTTTCCGGGATTGTCGCGTGCGGCCGCCTCGACGTCCTGCGCAAGTTGCGCGACCGCGGCGATCACGGATGTCGCGGTGAGGTCCTGATCGAAGACTCGAACGTGCACCTCGTCGGCGGCATCGACATCCCCGATGGCGAGTTCGAAATGTGCCGGTATTTCGAAATGTCCTGAGTAATAGTCCAAGACGTGCACACGCGGGTGGCTGGGTAGATCGGCGGCGAGTTCCGCGGCCGCGGCCATGCCCAGCACCGCCGCTTCGAGACGCATCCGCTGTCGTAGGAAGTCGGCCTGCTCGAATTGCAGCTCGAGCGCCGCCATCGGATCCGCGTCGTCGGGCTGCTGCAGTGCCAGCTGCAGGTCACTGTCCAGCATCTCCCGGGTGATCCCCAACCGGACGATCCGGTCGCGCCAGCGCGCGGGCAAGGCGCGCTTATCGTCGTGCGGTTGGGGAACCAGTGCCCAGCGCTGTTCCCGATTCAGCGCATCGAAACCCATTACGGCCGCGGTGACCTCGTCGACATCTCCGCTATGGGAAACATCGGAGCGCACCGTGGAAAGCTGATACCACGCGCCGTCCGCGATCTGATCCAGTTCCGGATGCTCCGCGGCCCAATCTTTCGGTAGCACCGGACGGGGCTCTGTACGCGGGGCGAGCATATCGTCGGCGAGTGCGCCGAGCTGCTTGTCGAGGTTACGAATCTGCTGATGCCAGCGGTGGAACTCGACGTATTCCGGCGCGGTCAGCTCGTCCGGCAGTGCCGGGTGAGGCAGCCCGAGAACGACCAAATCGGCCATTGCGCCGATCGCCGCGCGGGCTTGCTCCCGTCGCGCCTCGGCTGCCTGCCGCTGCTGGGCGATAGCGTCGAGCCGACCGCGCTGGCCATCCAGGATGCGGGATTCCTCGGCGGCCGCTGTCCGCGAATGGAATTCGACGAATTGCTTCGCGTTGCGGAGTCGGGGGTCGTCGTCATGCGTGCCATTGGTCTCCAGGAAGGTGACCACCCAGCTGACCCACTCGCCCAATACCGCTCGGTCCACACCGAGCTGTTGCGCGAGCTCGGCCGCCGCCTCGTCTCGCTTGCGTCGCACGGTATCCAGGTCCTGTGCTTGCGCCGCCGTCGAATCGGCATGGCTTCGGGCCTCGTCGACCTTGTCGAGCAGCCGAATTTCCGCGTCCAACGCATTGACCCGCTCGGCTGCCGCCAGCATGTCGCGGTTGGCCTTGAACGACTCGAGATTTGTGCGCGTTATCTCGTCGGGCGGCCGCGGCGGATCCGCACGCTTGTCGTCGTCCAGTCGCGGGGCCAGAATCGCCTGTGCCTGAGTGGAATTAGTGCGCAGTGCCCGCAACACCTCGGAACCCGGCGTCAAGTTCGTCGGATCGATGCCGTGCCGCTCGGCGAGCTCGTCGCGCCGAGTGCGAGCCTGCTCCCGCTGTGTCGCAAGGCGCTCGCGGGCGTCCGGCGGGCTCGCTTCAACGCCGTCGCCGTGACCGGAACTGCCTGTGCTCGTGGCATTTTCGCTGTTGGCGGCAGGTGTGGGGTTGTGCTGAGTGTCGGGGGCCGACGCTACGGCTCGCGCCGTGCCAGTTTCCTGGTCCGGTGTCCGGCGATCCTGCGGATCGTCGGGTCGGCCCTGCATCGGGCCCAGGACTTTGCGGTTGCGCGGGGTTTCCAGGCCGGGCTGGTACGCGTAGCGGTTCGTGAGGTTGTCTTCGTCGTCGGTGGTGAGGAAGGCAACATAGGCCTCTTTGATATCGGGGTAGGTCTCTTTCCATTTGTCGAGGATCCGGACGCGCGGGATGCGGTCGCGGTCGTTGCGGTCGGTGTGGGGGTCGCCGGGGTTCTTGATGTTGGTGTCGAAGATGACGATGTCGCCGCCGGATTTGTTGTCGGTGTTGGTGACGGTCAAGGAGTGCATATCCTCGCCGTCGTCGATGAAGAGGACGGCGGTGTCGACTCCGTCCTCGTTCTGGACGGCGTCTATGGTTTTGGCGATGGGGTTCTCGGTGTCGGGGTCGAACTCGATTTTGACGAGTTGTGTTCCGATGGCTCTTTGGAGGTGTTTAGGGCTCTTTTGCCACCATTTGGGTTTGATGCCCGTGTTCAGGCCGAGCGCCCAGGTTGCTTCAGATGTTTGGTTGATGCAGTCCAACAGCTTCCGGGCTTTGAAGAGCCGCTGGAGAGACCAGCCCGCATTGGGTCTGTTACGCGTGGCGTGCGCGATTCCGACCGAGACCGCTGCTGAGCCGACCAATAGCGCCGCATCGGTCAAGCCTGTCACGGTACCGCCAGCCCTTTCCAACAGAGAGCCGCCGAATGCGCTGCCGAACATTCCGCCTGCGATACCCACGATTGCCGACGCGGCGTTCGCCTTGCCGAGAGTCTCCACGGGGACTACTTCAGCCTGATACTCGAGAATCTTCTGATTGCTGAACATCATCAACGAACCGGTGACAACCGAGGTCGGCCAGATGATCAATGGATTGGATGTGGTCGCGTACTCGGCCATGAGTCCGCCGAATGCCGTCAGCATGAGCGGATGCATCCATTTCACGCTGATGCGATCCATGAACCGCTTACGGGTCGCCGCGGCTGCGGCGAGTAGGACTCCTGTGCTGCTACTGGACAAGAGCAGTCCGGTCGTGGTTGCCGAATAGCCCGCTGTGTTGATCATTTCCGCCAGTTGCACTCCGCCGGACCAGAGCGCAAAGGTCGACGGGAGCAGCAGCACGCCCGTGTAGCGCAGGTAGGGGTCCCGCCACACGGCGCGGGCGCCATCGAGCAGGCGGGTCTGTGTGGTCGGCTCCGAGGTCACCGGGGGAAGTTTGTTCAGCATCCACCGATTCACCGCATAGGATGCGGCGTCGGCGAAGAACGGAAGGCTTGACGAGACGCGTTCGAGCGAAGGAAAAATAAACCCGCCAAATGCTCCGGCCGCTTGGCGCTCCAGCAGTGACAGGGTTATCGAGGCGTCTTTCTGTGCCTTGGTCTCGGCCAGCCTTCGGCCGTAGATCATCGTGCTGGTCGCCGCGATGGTGTCGATTGCCCGGAGGACAACAGCCGATCCGATGACGGCCTCCAGCGCGCCTGGCATACCGGAAAGGACCCACCCGCCGCCGAAAGCGGCGACCCCGGCTCCGATTGTCGACAACTTGCCTAGTCTCTCGAGGCTTCCGGGCATGTCCGCGAGCTGTCCGGCCGGACCTTGCGCGAGCAGCGCGGCGAGTTGGGTCGCTGCGGTCGCGAAGCCGGTCAGCTGCGCGGAACCACTCATGTCATAGATCAGCGGCGGGATGACGCCGGCCAGCCCAAGGCCGCCCATGGCGGAGATTCCGGAGCCGCCGAACAGCAGAGCCAGGTTCTTGTTCTCGGGCCGCGGCCCCTTGCTGCGGATCCATTGCAGGAGGCGGGAATTCGGTGTTGTTACGGACCCGTCCGTATTGGGCGTGGGTTTGGCGGGTGTTGATTCGTCCGGGTTTTCGGGTGGTTGGTTGCCGGGGAGGTTGTGGTTGAAGACGCCGCCGCGCTGGAAGGAGACGGGGCCGGGTTCTCTTTTAGGTGCGGGCTGGTTGCCGTCGAACTCCTCGAGTTGCGCCATGGCGGCACGGTGTTCGCCCAGGACTTTTTTGGCGATGTCGAACAGTCGTTGCCTGGCGGCTTCGGTGTCGGCGGGTAGTTGTTCCCGGGCGGCGCGGGCGTGGACTCTGGCGGCCAGGTTTCGTGCGATGAGTGGGTTGCCGAGCTCGGCCATCAGTCGGTGGTAGACCTGGCTGTTTTCCGTAGGCGCCGTGGGTTGGTCGGAAATCTCGGTGGAATCGTCGGAATCTGTTGCGGTTAAAGCTGATTCGGTGTCAACGGTGCTCGCCGATTCCCTGAGCACATCGTCGTCGGATGCGCGGCCCTCATCGACCACTTCTGCGGTCGTCTCGAGCATGACGACCGGCGCAGCTGTGTCGATCCCCGGCCCCCTCGAGTCGGACCCACCCCCGTTGCCGCCCTCTCCGCCTGCGGGGGTGGCAACGGTCTGTGCTGAATCCGGTTCATCCACACCGGTTCTCGCGGAATCCGCCGATTCGGTCGGGACAGCAGAGAGTTGTTCGGCTCCCGGCGCGGCGGTGTTCTGGCTGGTACGCGTGTCTCGACCGTGCTCGATCAGTTTGTCCAGTCGAGGCAGCGAGTCCCTGTGCCAGTCAGCGCAGTCGTACTCCTCGCACAATGGTTGCAGCGCCTCGACGTTGCGCTTATACCTCTCGAGTTGGGACCTGCTTCGTCCGTTGGCTACCCACTCATATGGGTCGGGCTCACGATCGGGGTCTACGGCAGAGACGTAGCTCTTGGAGAACGGGCTCGAGTTCGGGTCAATTGGGCGTTCGAAGGCAAAGGCATGATCAACGCCGAACAACTCGTCACCGTCGCGCAGCACGTTTTCTGCCCGGTCCCAGTTGCCGATCACCAAATCGAGCAGGCCCAATTGCTCCGCGTCCGGGTGGCCCCGCAATGCCTCCATTGCGCCGATCCCGCCGGGGTCGTCGGCGGTGCTCTCGATCAACTCACCAGGCAGCCATGGCATCCGCACGGCTCGGTCGTCACCATCCACTGGGATGACCGGCGGCACCGGTGCGTCCAAGGCATAGGCGTACGCGGAAGCCACAATCTCGGCGGCCCGCTCTTTCGGTCCCAATAGGCTCTTCTCGACCACCCACAAACCGTCGGGATAAATGAGCAGCTCCGTAACGCTATTCTGGGTGTCCCACTCATCGGGTCTTATTCGCGCAGGTCGCCCGGAGCGTTCGGCGCGAGCGAGCCGCGCGGCGAATTCCGCAGCGGACATCATTCGACGCCGTGCCCCGGGCTGTGGGCGCGTGACATCCGCGTGCAATACCGCGTTACTCGAATCCGCTACCGCGGCATCGCGTTCCGCCGCAGTCCCGGCGCGCACGAAGGTCAACTGCTCGGTAGCGACCGCCACTGTCGGATCCGTTGGCTTCGCCAGTTCGCGCACATCGGAACTCGATGGAAAGTCCTCCTGGATCTCGAGCGTCCCGTCCGGCAAGCGATCGAGCAGCGCGGCGACGATCCTCCCGCGCACTGCGTCGGAGTGCGGATCGTCGGCCTCCATATCCGTGTATTCGATCAGCGCGAACCGCGGGCCGTCATCGTAAAAGCGGTACCAAATAAGGCAATTCGCGGTGAAGCCGTTGATTTCGACGCCGACCGTCCACGGAGCGTTGACTGCCTCCCGCAATCTGGCGTGTTCTGGCCCCCGAGCCTCGACCGCGCGCAATACCAGGGAGTTCGGTCGATCGCCCGCCTCGGTGGCGACCACCACCCCGCCGACCGAGTCCGGATAGTCGCGGCAGAGTTCGTCGGGTAGGTCGACCTCTTCCCAGACGACGGTTCCGGAAAAAGGTTCTTCGGGATCTGTTGCGTCCGCTCCGTCTACAGCTGCGGGCTCCGCATCTTGATACGCCGTATCCAAGACTTGGGGCGATGCCGTCGCGTCATC
This sequence comes from Nocardia sp. NPDC004604, assembly GCF_040609795.1. Lineage (NCBI taxonomy): Bacteria > Bacillati > Actinomycetota > Actinomycetes > Mycobacteriales > Nocardiaceae > Nocardia > Nocardia sp. NPDC004604. The sequence continues at coordinate 1,708 of NZ_JBEXLC010000137.1, read as the reverse complement.
GAGTCGCGGCGGAGTCTTGGCGTGAAGCTGTATATCTTCGGGGTAGTCCGCAAGAAAGGAATTGATCGCGGTGTTGTCGCCTTCGGATTGCGATGGGTCCGCGGGTGCGAGGGCGGCCGAGTCCGGGTGGGTATCGGGTTGTCCGGTCAATGGCGGATCCGGTCGTTCGGTGCGCGGATCCGGTGTCGTTGGACGCTTTTGCGGCGCAGGGTTTTCCGGGCCGAACCGGTTGAATGTCCAGGGGGCTTCGCCTGGGCGCCGTCGCTTGAACCGGCCATCGATCGCGCCAGTGGGGTCGTGGAATTGCACCACTGGTCCGGGTGGCGAGTCGCCCATTCCTGGACTGCCCTCACCTCGTCGGGGGTTTGCGGTCGTTGGTTGTTGCGAATATGGTTCGCTCGCAGCGGGTGTCGGCAGGCTGGGGGCGGCGGGCGGTGACCAAGGCGGCAGTACCGAATCGTCGAAGGTGTTCAGCCAGGGGATTCCGAGCGCGTCCAGTGTGTCGTAGAGCCGCTGGTTCAATGGCGGTCGATGGAAAACGACCAGTGTTATCTCGGGAACCGTGAGACCGTTGTGGATCTGGGCCTGGACAAGGGCCGAGCGGCGGAATCGTTCCCCGGCATAGTCGCGGCCGATGCCTTCGAGACCGAAATAACCGAACTCGCCGTGGCCGCTCGGTGTGGCGCCGAACGACTGGGGCTTCGGATCGGTGGCTGGGCTCGGAATGACCTTCGTGAACGTTGGGCTACCGACACACACCGTCGTTCTCTCGAGAACTGACGCTCCTCCGACGACAATGTCCACCGAGCCGTACTCGGCAAGTGTCTGGAGCAGGGCCTCGAGACGCCAGTCGCCCTGACTGATACGAATGCGCGCATGGATCGGCCGCAATTCCGCCGGGTGATCGTGTCCGAGTCCGTATAACTCCCGCTCGAGCTTTGCCCTTTCCGCAACCGGCTGCTGCGCCAGGAAACTTCTCCCGGCGACTTCGAAGAGGTTCTTGAATCTGCCGTCCGCGAGAATCTTCTCGAGGGTCTCGGCTTCGACCCGGATCACGATTTCGCCGCTGGCGACCACCTGCTTCAGTTCTTCGGTCGTCACCACATCGAGCTGTTCGTGCGTGATCCCCAATTCCGCCGCCAACGCCGCAGCGCGACGCGCATCGCAGACATAGCGCTCGGCGTACGCCCGGTCGCCCTCGTCTGCGATGAGCCGTTCCGCCTCGGCCCGCAGTTCCTGCGCCTGCGGATCACCGGCCTGCTCCGCATCGAGAATTCGCTGAAACAGCTGTAACGCAGCATCACTCGGGCGACGGAACGCAGGAACAGCAGACGCGGGGGGAGGCTCGACCGCAGTCGCTGATGATTCGGAAGTGTCTGTGACCGAATCCTGCTCTGGTGGCGTCGGGTGCCTGCCGCCCGTCGCATCACCATCCAGGATGGGCGTAAGCCGTTCGTCTGTGGGCGACAGGGATTCCACCGGCGGCCGTTCGGAAGTCCGTGCCGTCGAATTCTCTTTATCACCCGCAGCGTCGGGAGTGCGACCGGGACCGGTCGATGGCTTTCCGACGAGCGGGGGAGCCGATGACCCGGCAGAGTCGTCGTCCGGTCGGACGCGGGCCTGCTCGGGTTGCGACTCGGGCCGGTTCTGACGCGGCGGGCGGTCGGGGCTGCTCGGGGGTTGACCCTCCGGGGGGTCGTAGTAGAAC
>NZ_JBEXLC010000136.1:0-23984 GCF_040609795.1 Nocardia sp. NPDC004604 | reverse complement strand
CAATTGAACCTGATAAAATGGAAACCGCAATAGTATCCGAGCAGTCGAGACTCGCGCCTTCGGCGCATGCGCTTCGACTACTCGGACGCGAGACGGGCCGCGAACGGTCGCTCGTAAGACTCGCTCCGTAGTGGTCGGTAGGGCGGTGATCCTTGCGCCGAATATCAATCCGCTTCGGCGAGGCGGGATTTCGATTGGCGGCGCATACCGGCCGCCCGCGTCCGGTGGTGGGCGCGGGCGGCAAATTCCCACTCGAACACCTGTTTGTGAGCAGGGTGACGAAGACGTCGGAGCAACTGTCTGAGAGGCTGGAGGCGTGAATCCGTCTACAGCACAGGCGCAGGTGGTCGTTGACGAACTCGCGCGCGGGGGCGTGCGAGACGTCGTTCTGTGTCCTGGGTCCAGGAACGCGCCGCTGGCATTCGCCCTCCAGGCGGCCGATGCGGCGGGCAAGCTGCGGCTGCACATGCGCATCGACGAGCGGACCGCTGGCTTTCTGGCCATCGGGCTCGCGATCGCCAGCCGACTGCCGGTGCCGGTCGTCATGACATCGGGAACCGCTGTCGCCAATCTCGGTCCCGCGGTGCTGGAGGCGAACTACGCCCGGGTTCCGCTGGTGGTGCTCAGTGCCAACCGGCCCTACGAAATGCTCGGCTCCGGCGCCAATCAGACCGTGGAGCAGTTCGGTCTGTTCGGCAGCCAGGTGCGTGCCTCGATCAGCCTCGGACTCGCCGAGGAAGAGTGCGGGGACGGTGCGCCCTACGGCCAGCAGAACAGCCAGTGGCGTTCGGCCGTCTGCCGGGTGCTGGCCGCGGCCCGCGGCACCCGCTCCGGCAATGCCGGGCCGGTGCATTTCGATATTCCGCTGCGCGAGCCGCTGGTCCCGGATCATGCGCCGGGTGAATCGGCGCCGCAGGGGCGCGCCGGTGGTGCCGCGTGGACGTCGACCCAGTACGCGACGCTCGACGTCCCACTCGAACTCGATCTCACGCCCGATACGGTCGTCATCTCCGGCCACGGCGCCGGATTGCGTCCGGAACTGGCCGAGCTGCCGACGGTCGCCGAACCCACCGCCCCGATGCACGGCCCGGCCCTGCATCCGCTGGCGTTGCCGCTGCTGAAGCCGCGCCAGGCGATCATCACCGGCCGTCCGACACTGCATCGTCAGGTCGCGAAGGTGCTCGCCGATCCGTCCGTCACCGTCTACGCGCTCACCACCGGTCCGCGCTGGCCCGATGTCTCCGGCAATGTGGTCGGCACCGGAACCAGGGCGATCATCTCGGGTGCGCCGCGCGCCGAATGGCTGGCGTACTGCCGGGAATTGAACGCGAAGGCCGATCAGGTGGTCCGCGCGGAACTCGCCAAGCATCCGAAGCCGACCGGCCTACATGTCGCCGGTGTGGTGATGGACGCACTACGCGAGGGTGACCAGCTGCTGCTCGGCGCATCCAATCCGGTGCGTGACGCGGCCCTGGTCTCGCATCCGCACCCCGGTGTCCGGGTGCTGTCCAATCGCGGCGTCGCGGGTATCGACGGCACCGTCTCCACGGCAGTCGGTGCGGCACTGCACCACACCGGTCGCACCATCGCGCTGATCGGTGACCTCACCTTCCTGCACGACGCCTCCGGCCTGCTCATCGGCCGCGGCGAACCTCGGCCCGCCGATCTGACCATCGTGGTCGCCAATGACGACGGCGGCGGCATCTTCGAACTCCTCGAACAGGGCGACCCGCAGTACGCCGGTGTCTTCGAGCGCGTCTTCGGCACCCCACACGGGATGGATCTGGCCGCGTTGTGCGCTGCCTATCGGATCCCACACAAGCAGGTCGATCCGGAGCACTTGGCGGCCGAATTGGCGGGCCATGCGCACGGTCTGCGCGTGCTCGAAGTGGCGACCGAGCGCTCCAGCCTGCGCGAGTTGCACGCGACGGTCCGGGCCAAGATCGCGCCGTGAGCCGAGATCGGCTCTGAGCGTCGACTTTTCGGTCTGATACGGCAGAAATCGCCACCGTCCGGCAGCGGCTGAGAATCAACACCACGGGCTCTGGGCGAGCGAGAGCACAGATCAGTACGCCGGACCCGGTTCGTGATCGTCATCGATCGGCACCGAGATCGACTGCTCCACCACATCGGCCGGGTTGGCGCTGAAGGCGTCCCGGTCGACCGCGGCCGCGAGATCTCTTTCGGACCTGGTGTCCGCCGCCTCGTCCGCGTCCTCCGGATAGGCGGGGAGGGCCTGCTCGACGTAGTCGGCTTCTGGAACCTCGTTCAACGTGCGGGACTTGCTGGGATCGGTCATCGTTCACTCCTCTCCGCGCGTGCTTTTCGGCGGGGTACCCGATGCTCTGCCGAGCGAATACCAGGTGCTGCGGGAATCACAGCGCAGGCGGACAACAGTCCAACACTGTTGAGAATGCTCCTAGTCCGGCCGCACGGCAACCCATCCGCTACACGGGTCGTCTCACTCGCCCTCGACCGGACCCGACCCGTTCGCGGGATGTTCGACCAGCGCCAGTGTGCGCCCGGCCAGGAACCGCGCGGTACGCACCGGGACCCCGGTGCGCGTCACCTCGCTGACTTCCACCACGCCCCGCGCGATGCGGACCTCGACCTTTCGCCCCGCGCGCGTTGCGGCCACTTCATAACTGCGAGACTCGTCGCCGAAGTCGACGACGATCTCCACCCGATCGCCCTTCATCTACCAATTCTCCTCTTTTCCAGCACTTTTCGCCGCTACGACTTGGTTGCGACGGGAGCCGCGCGGAGGCTCGAGCGCCGCGCGGGATCGGCCCGGCCGCCCTCCGGCGCGAGGAACGCGGCGAACCGATGAATTCCCTTGGCTCGCCCCGTCTCGACCAGTGCACCATGTCCGCTACCAGGAGGCCCGACGCACCCGAATTTCGATCTCGAACCGGCCGCGACTGCCATGTCGGCGGTGGTCGGCGCAATCGCCGATGAACAGCTCACGGCGCCGACACCCTGCGCCGATACCACCGTGCGCGATCTGCTCGCCCACGTCAGCATGCTCACCGAGGCCTTCCGGCAGGCCGCGACCAAGGAGGCGGTCGGCCGTTCGGTCCCGCCTGCCGTCGGCCCGGAGACCGCGCTGCCCGACGACTGGCGTGCGCGCATCCCGGCCCAGTCGAAGGCCCTGGTCGAGGCCTGGCGGGATCCGGCGGCCTGGGATGGGGAGACCGAGGCGGGCGGCGTATCCGCTCCCGCGGTGGTGATGGCGATGATCGCGCTCAACGAAACCGTCGTGCACAGTTGGGATCTCGCCCTGGCAACCGGTCAGCGACCGGCCGCCGATCCATCCCATCTGGCGGTACTGCTCGAATTCCTCAGCAACACACCGGCCGAAGGCACACCGGGTATGTTCGACCCGGTCGTGCCGGTGCCCGTCACCGCGCCGGAGCTGGATCGAGTAGTCGGACTCACCGGTCGCGATCCGGCCTGGACTCGCTGATCACCTGCGGCATCGCTCGAGCCGCAGTGCGAGCCGATCCTGTCGGCGAGGGGGCAGTGCTGGTCCCCGTCGTGGTGCGCCGGGATGGTCGTCATGCCCACCGCGCTGGCTTCATGAGTCCTTCTGTGTAGTTGGCGTTTTCGCGCCCCCCGCAAAGATGCCCGCGGCGGCCGCCTGGGCGGCTGCCGCGGCGGCGGTGCTGGCCGCTTCGTCATCGATCGGGTCGCCGCTGGCGAGGAGGCGGTAGTAGAGCGGGGCCGAGACGGCGGTGAGCACGGCGCGGGCGTCGGTGTCTTCCGGGATTTCGCCTCGCGCAATGGCGGCATCGATGCAGGGCGACCATTCGGTGAGGCGGATGTCGTAGAAGCGGCGCAGTGCGGCGGCGGCCGTCTCGTCACAGGTGGCGGCGGCGATGACGGCTTGGAAGAGCTTGCTCTGGCGTGGGTCGGTGAGGGTTTTGGCGACCAGCCGGGCATTGGCGGTGAGATCGCCGAGTAACGAGCCGGTGTCGGCGTGTGGCAGCGACTGTTCGGCCATATCGACGAGTAGATCGGCGACGAGTCCGGTGGAGTTGCGCCAGCGTCGGTATGCCGTGGTCTTGCCGACCTCCGCGCGCGCCGCGACCTCGATCAGATCCAAGTGCGCGAAACCGCGTTCGGCGAGCAGATCGCCCGCGGCCTGCAAGACCGCCTCGCGAACGCGGGCCGTGCGCCCACCTGGGCGGACCGAGCCGGGGGTGGCATTGTCGGACTGCATAACGGAACTCCAGTTTCATTTATGGCGCGACGGGTGTATGGTTCGAATTCGTTAACGGAACTATAGACCCTTTAGGAGTCATTATGGAGTACCGGCGGCTCGGCGCATCAGGTCTGCACGTCCCGGCCCTGAGCTTTGGCGCGGGCACCTTCGGCGGGCGGGGTGAACTGTTCAGCGCATGGGGCGATACCGATGCGGAGCAGGCTCGGCGCCTGGTCGATATCAGCCTGGATGCGGGCCTCACCATGTTCGATACGGCGGACGTCTATTCCGACGGCGCCTCCGAGGAAGTGCTCGGCGCGGCCATCAAAGGCCGGCGCGATCAGCTGCTGCTGTCCACCAAGGCGAGCCTACCGACCGGTCCGGGGCCATTCGAGGCAGGCTCCGGGCGGGCTCGGCTCATCAAGGCCGTCGAAGGTTCGCTGCACCGGCTCGGCACCGACTACATCGACCTGTTCCAGCTGCACGCATTCGATGCGCATACCCCGGTCGAAGAGGTCCTCGCGGCGCTGGACGATCTGGTGCGCGCGGGCAAGATCCGCTATCTGGGCGCCTCGAACTTCGCGGGCTGGCAGCTGATGAAATCCCTTGCCGCGGCGGACCGGCACGGCCTGACCCGCTATGTGGCCCATCAGGTCTACTACTCGCTCGTCGGCCGCGACTACGAGTGGGAGCTGATGCCGCTCGGCCGGGATCAGGGTGTCGGCGCGGTGGTGTGGAGCCCGCTCGGCTGGGGCCGTCTGACCGGGAAAATCCGTCGCGGCCAGCCACTTCCAGCGGGCAGCCGCCTGCATCGGACCGCCGCGGCGGGCCCGCCGGTCGACGACGAGCAGCTCTACAGCGTGGTCGACATCCTCGACGAACTCGCCGCCGAGACCGGAAAGACCGTCCCGCAGATCGCCCTCAACTGGCTACTGCGCCGCCCCACGGTCTCGACGGTCATCGTCGGTGCGCGCAACGAGGAGCAACTGCGCCAGAACCTCGGTGCGATCGGCTGGGAACTCGACGCCGACCAGCTGGCCCGCCTCGACAAGGCCAGCGCGGTCACGCCGCCGTACCCGTACTACCCCTACTACCGGCTGCCCGATTTCGCCCGCCTGAATCCGCCTGCGGCGTAAGGGATCAGTAGACGTCGCGGACGTAGCGCTTCTCGGCGACCAACTGCTTCTTGAACGCCAGCGCACCGTCCTCGTCGAGCTTGCCGTGGATCCTGGCAATGGTGAGCAGGGTGTCGTCCACATCCTTGGCCATCCGCGCAGCGTCGCCGCACACATAGAAGTTCGCGCCGTCGCGCAGCCAGGACCACAGCTCCGCACCGTGTTCGATCATTCGGTGCTGTACGTAGATTCGCTCGCGCTGGTCGCGGGAGAAGGCCAGATCGAGGCGGGTGAGGAAGCCGGAGCGGAACATATCTTCCAATTCGGCGCGGTAGTAGAAGTTCTGGGCGGCATGCTGGTCGCCGAAGAACAGCCAGTTGCGCCCGGTGCACCCGAGGGCGCGGCGTTCCTGGAGGAAGCCGCGGAACGGTGCGATGCCGGTGCCGGGACCGACCATGATCATCGGTGCCGTCGGGTCCAGCGGCGGCCGGAAATGCGGTGCGCGCTGCAGGAAGATCGGCACTGCCGCCGCATCGGCGTCGGCGCGGTCGGCGAGAAAGGTCGAGCACACCCCACCGCGGCGCGCCGCCGACCCGATCGCCGCCGGATCGCCATAGCGCACGATACCGACGGTGAGCTGCACCTCATCGGGACTGATCAGCGGGCTGGACGAAATCGAATACTGGCGCGGCTGCAGCTTTTTCAGCGTGCCGAGCCATTCGATGAGATCGGCCCGCACCGGGAAGTCGCGCAGCACATCGACGGCCTGACGGTCCCACAGGTAGTTGTCGAGTTCATTGCGATTATCGCGGCGCAGCAGTTTCGCCAGCCGGTTGTTCGGGTTGCGTTCGGCGATGAAGGTGAGCAGATCGTGGCTGACCTTCGTAATGTCGTAGCGGGTCCGCAGCGCCTGGGCCAGTAGCAGTTCCTGGTCGTCGACCTCGATGACCCGGCGGCCGTCCAATCCGGTGGCTCCGAGCCATTCGGTCACCAGCGACTCGCAATTCGCGGGCCATACCCCGAGCGAATCGCCGACCTCATAGGACGCTTCCAGCCCGTGCAGGTCGAATCCGAACTGACGCACTTCCTTCGGCGATCCGGTATGCGACAGCGGTTCATTGCGCACCAGCGGTGCGGTCACCGGCGCGTTGCGGGTGAACAGCGCGGGGCCGGAGCTCTGGGTCCGGCCCAGGGCCGGAGCGGCGCGGGGCAGGACCATCGTGGCGGTGCCACCGGTGGGCCGCACCGGCATCCCGGTTCCGCCGGGGCCGGAAGAACTCGCTTCGGACGTGCCGGTTTCCCGACCGCCGTCGAGTGCGGCGAGCACCTCGTCGAGCCAGCGGGCGGCCGATTCCTGGTAATCGGGCTCGCTGTCGACGCGCGCCAGCAGTCGGGTGGCCCCGCGTTCGGTCAGCTTCGTGTCCAGTTTGCGACCGTGGCCGCAGAAGTCGTCATAGGAGGAGTCGCCCAGTGCGAAGACCGCGTACCGCATGCCGGTCAACCGGATTACACCGTCGTTCAGGCGCTCCCAGAAGTCGGTGCCGTTATCCGGCGGACCGCCGTCGCCGAAGGTGCTGCTGATCACCAGCACATCGCCGGTGAGCTCGTCGAGTTCGCACGAGTCCATATCGAGCAGCCTTGGCGCGTAACCGTATTCGGCCAGGCGCGCGGCGGCCGTCGCGGCCAGTTCCTCGGCGGTGCCGGTTTGCGACGCCCACAGCACGGTGATGGGGCGGGCCGGTAGCTCGTCCGGAATATCGTCGGCGGACGCGGACGCGGATGGGGTCGGTGGTGCGGCACTGCGCGAGTACATGCCCGCCAGCAGTCCATCGATCCACAACCGGCTCAGCTGGGTGAGCGGGGCGGACGCGGGCAGCACCGGCTGCCCGGTCACCGGAATGGACTGCAGCGCCGAGAGATATCCGGCGAGATAGATGCGCTCGGTCTCACTCAGTGTCGGAGCGATGCCCGCATCGAGTCCGAGCATGACCGCCAGCGGATGCGCGCCGGGCGAGCCATTGATCGCGGTCGCTCCAGGCGCGGCTGGTTCGCTGAACAGATGTGTCGAAGAGTCGGCTGCTCCGCCGGGTGTTCGCGGCCGCGGTACCGCCGCGACGCGCCGCAATGACACCGCGCACACCTTGTACTCGGGTTGCAACGAGGCCGAATCCACCGCGTCGTTGGTCACGGCATTGATCGTCAGATACTCGCCCTGCTCGTCATTCCAATGGAACGGTGCGAAGCAATCACCGGGCCGCACCCGCTCGCTGATCTGCACGGGCAGCACCGCTCGTCCACGCCGCGAAGCGATTTCGAGCTGATCGCCCGCCTGGACCCCGAGCCGCTGGGCGTCGGCGGGATGCACCTCGACAAATGGCTGCCCGGTCAACTTGGTCAGCTTGTCGATCTTGCCGGTCTTGGTCATGGTGTGCCACTGATGCTGCAGTCGACCGGTATTCAGCACTAACGGGTAATCGTCATCGGGCATCTCCGCCGGCGCCATATGCGGGCGCGGCCAGAACATCGCACGACGGCTCGGTGTCGCGAAGGCCAGCCGGGGCTGATGTCCGGTGTTATCGATGAAAAGTTCCTGGCTGACACCGTCATTGAGATACCGGATCGGATTGCGTGCGCGATCGGGCTCGGCACACGGCCACTGCATCGGCCCTTCGCGCAACCGGTCGTAGCTCATGCCGCGCAGGTCGTATCCGGTGGCCTGATTGGCGAATTGCTTGATCTCGTCGAAAACTTCCGCACTGGAGGCATATTCGAACCCCTCGAAGCCCATTGCCGCGGCGACCTGCGCGATCAGCTGCCAGTCCGGGCGGGCGGCACCGATCGGATCGACCGAGCGCTGCAATAGCGTGACATTGCGCTCCGAATTGACCATCACCGCATCGGCCTCGGCCCACAGCGTGGCGGGCAGCAGCAGGTCGGCATAGGCGTTGGTGGCGGTCTCGGCGTAGGCATCCTGCACGATCACCAGCTCGGCTGCATCGAGACCGCCGATGACCGTCTTCCGATTGGCCACGGTGGCAACGGGATTGGTGCAGATGATCCAGGCCGCCTTGATCTGCCCATCGGACAGCGCACGGAACATCTCGATGGTGCCGGGACCAGCCTCGTCGCGCAGCGTGCCGGGCTCGACACCCCACGCGGTCTCCACGAAGATGCGGTCGGGGGGGGAGAGCAGGCTGCGCTGGCCGGGTAGACCCGGACCCATATAACCCATTTCGCGTCCGCCCATGGCATTGGGCTGGCCGGTCAGCGAGAACGGCCCACTGCCGGGACGGCAGATGGCGCCGGTGGCCAGATGCAGATTGCAGATCGCGTTGGTGTTCCAGGTGCCGTGGGTGGACTGGTTGAGCCCCATGGTCCACAGGGACATCCATTCGCCCGCCGCGCCGATCCAGCGCGCGGCCGTGCGGATATCGTCCTCGGCGAGTCCAGTGATCTCGGCGACCTTGTCCGGCGGGTAGTCGGCGAGGAATTCGGGCATCGCCGCCCACCCCTCGGTGTGCTCGGCGATGAAATCCGCGTCTATATCGCCGTTTTCGACGAGCAGGTGCAGCAGCCCGTTCAACAGAGCGAGATCGGTGCCAGGTGCGATCTGCAGGAACAGATCCGCCCGCGCCGCCGTATCGGTGCGCCGCGGATCCACCACGATCAGCTTCGCGCCATCCTTGACCCGGTCGATCATGCGCAGATAGAGAATCGGATGGCAGTCGGCCATATTCGCGCCGATCACGAAGAACAGATCGGCGTGCTCGAAGTCGTCATAGGATCCCGGCGGCCCGTCCGCACCGAGTGACTGTTTGTATCCGGTCCCGGCGCTTGCCATACACAATCGGGAATTGGCCTCGATGTGCTTGGTCCGCAGATAACCCTTGGCCAGCTTGGTCGCCAGGTACTGTGCCTCCAGCGACATCTGTCCGGAGACGTACAGCGCGATCGCGTCCGGTCCGTGCTCGTCCAGAATCGCCCGCAGCCGGGTCGCCGCCTCGTGCACCGCCTCGTCGACGGGCAATGGCACCGGCACCTGGCCGCGCTGGGGCCGCCGGTACGCGGTCTCCATCCGCCCCGGTGCGCGCATCAACTCCAGATGGGTGGCGCCCTTGGTACACAGCCTGCCCACATTCGTCGGATGCAGCTTGTCGCCGCGCACCTTGGCGATGACCGGAGCACCATCGGCGCCGGCACGGGTTTCGACGGTGATACCGCAGCCGACGCCGCAGTACGAGCATGCTGTTCTGGCGGTGCTCGTGCCGTCGGAGACTGCATCGGTCATGCCACCGATCATGCTGATCGCCGATTGCGCCGGATTTACCCAACGTTATCGGGAGGTGACAAATAGCCTCACCGCTGCGAAGTCCGCCAGTGAGCTGTGGCGCGCACCACAAAAATGTGTCGTGACCAGGCCGTCAGCCCATTTTGTAGCCGCGATGCAGCGCGACGATGCCGCCCGTCAGATTCCGCCATTTCACCGATGACCAGCCCGCATCCGCGATCCGCCTCGCCAACTGCCGCTGATTCGGCCAGGCGCGTACGGATTCGGCGAGATAGACATAGGCATCCGGATTGCTGCTGACCGCCCGCGCCACCTTCGGCAGCGCCTTCATCAGGTACTCCATGTAGATGGTGCTGAAGACCGGCACGATCGGCGTGGAGAACTCGCAGACCACCAACCGCCCACCCGGCTTGGTGACTCGCAGCATCTCGCGCAGCGCCAGATCGGTCTCGGAGATATTGCGCAGGCCATAGGAGATGGTCACCGCATCGAACGAATCGTCGGCGAAGGGCAGCGCGGTCGCGTCGGCCGCCACCATCGGCACATTGCGGAACTTGCCCGCGGCGAGCATGCCGAGCGAGAAGTCGGCGGCCAGACACCATGCGCCGGACTTCGCCAGGTCGAGCGTGGAAATACCGGTGCCGGCGGCGAGATCGAGCACCCGCTCACCCGGTCGCGGTGCCAGCGCCTTGCGCACCGCCCAGCGCCAATATCGGTCCTGTCCCAATGAGATGACGGTATTGGTCAGGTCGTACCGCTTCGCGACCCCGTCGAACATCGACGCGACCTCGTGCGGCTGCTTCTCCAGCGAGGCTCGAACCGATTCCCGCTGCTCTGTTTTCGCCACACCCTGAACCTACCGCGCGTACCAGCCGACCTGTGATAACTCCCAGTCCCAACTGGCTCAGACAGTCGGAGTCGCCGGCCTTCGCGGTGGTCACGCGGGCCATCCGGCGGGAACGGGGGCCTGGACGTCGCGAAACTCACATGACGGAGCCGAGATTCGCACCGTCACGCGGTGTGCGGCAGTTGGATGCGAATGCCGGTGATATCGGCGTAGTGTCCCATCAACTCGGTGCAGATGGCGGGCCAGGTCCGGTGCAGCACCGATTTGCGCGCGGCACCGGCAAACCGCGCCCTGGTTACCGGATCGCGTAGCGCCGCAACCGCACTGGGCAGCAGTTCGGAGAAGCGGTCCACGGGTAGTAGGTAGCCGTTGCGGCAGTGCGCGATCAGGTCGCGCGGTCCGCCCGCATCGGGCCCGATCACCGGAACTCCGGCGGCCAGCGCCTCCTGCACACCCTGACAGAACGTCTCGTGCTCGCCCGCGTGCACCATCACATCCAGACTCGCGTAAGCCTGCGCCAGCTCGTCACCGCCGAGCTCACCGGTGAACACCGCCGTGGGCAGCATCCGCGCCAACCGGGCCCGTTCCGGCCCGTCTCCGACGATCACCAGCTGGATCTTCGGATCGCTCGCCAGCACCGCCAGACGCTCCACATGTTTCTCCGGAGCCAGCCGACCGACGAAACCGACGAGCAGCCTGTCCTGCCCACGCAACCAGGAGGCCCGCAGCTCCGGTCGCTTCGCCGATGGCGTGAACCGCGCGATATCGACTCCGCGCCCCCAGCGGTGCACACGCGGAACACCGTGCCGCGCCAGATCCTCGGCGGCCGCGCGCGATGGCGCCAATGTCCGCGTCGCGCCCTCGTGAATCCGCCGCGTCCATGCCCACGCGGCCCGACTGGCCAGCCCGAGCCCATAGCTCTTGGCGAATCCGGCGACATCGGTCTGATAGACGGCCACCGACGGCAGGTCCAACCGCATGGCGGCGCCGAGTCCACCGGCACCGAGCAGGAACGGCGAGGCCAGATGCACCACATCGGCATCGAAATCGTCGATCACGGCGGTGATTCCGGGTTGCGGCAGGCCGACCGGCAACGAACTGACCTTCGGCACCATCACCGCGGGCACCCGATACACCGGGAAGCGGCTGTGGAAGTCTGGGGCGGCGGGCAGCCCGCGCGGCGTATCCGGCGCGATCACCAATGCCTCGTGACCGTGCTGATCCAGGTGATCCAGCACCCGGAGCACGGAATTGACGACGCCGTTCATATTCGGCAGGAACGACTCCGAAACGATGGCTACTCGCACCCTGTCAGACTGACCCGCGCACCGCGCCGCGCCGTCACGTCAGCGTGACCGCTACGCAAAGATCCGGCGAACTATCGGGGTGCCAGGTCCGGCTCAGGTGGCGCTGGCGGCGGCGCGGGCGCCGTCGACGGGTCCTGGCGTGCGGCGCCGGGACCGGGCCAGAATCCACATCGTTGGCAGCGCGACACCCCACACCACCACGATCACCGACAGCGCGGGCTGAATCGCGACCCGCACATCCCGCCCGGCCACCCGCACCAGATCCGGATCACTGCGGCTGTACTCCACATTGATCCGCTCACCCGCGGTGAGATTGGTCGGATACAGCACGCCGACCTTCGGATTGTGCATCTTGCCGTCGGGCGTCACATAGGTGACCGCCGAGCGCAACCGCCCGGCCGAGAGCACCTCCGCGGAGGTCACTCCTTTGTCGGAGCTGATCAGATAGTCATTGCGCCAGGCGGCGAGCACCAAGAGCCCGACCAGCGTGCTGATCACTATCGCCGCTGTCAGGACACCGATCCTGGCCCGCCGCAGGCGGTTCGACCGCCTTGCAGACTGGCTGGTTTCCGACACCCCAACAGGCTACTTGCCGCCTCCGCTAGCGTGGCGCCCATGTCCCGAAAATTCAGCTTCACCGTGCCCTACGCCGTACCGGTCGAAGATCTCCACCGGGCACTCACCAACGACGAAATCTGGCGGTCCCGGTTCGCGGGTGCCAAAACCGCCACCCTCGACCTATCGCACCCCGACGGCGCGGACACCATCCGCATCCATATGACGGAAAAGGCAAGCGACGATAAGGTTCCCGGCATCGTGCGCAAGGTGCTCAAGAGCGATCTGGTGCTCTCGCGCACCGACAACTGGCAGGCGCTGCAGGGCGAGATCGCCAAGGGCACCTTCGAGGGCGCCACCGGCGGCATCACCAGCGAGATGTCGGGCACCTACGAACTCCGCCCGACCGCCGAGGGTTCGGAAATCGAGGTCGCCGGCACCGTGCAGGTGAAGGTCCCGCTGGTCGGCGGCGCCATCGAACCGCTCGCCGAACAACTGCACCACCGGGTGCTCGAGAGCGAACGCAAACATATCGAGGAGTGGTTCGCCACCCAGGCCAGCGCCTGAGCCTGCGCTCCGGCACACGCCCCGGCCGCAGCCGGGGCGTGTCGGGGCTGGTCAGGCAAACTCTTCGGGACTGAATTCCTTGGGCTCCACCAGTACCAACCAGTTGCCGGAGTTGTCGCGGATGATCGCCTCGGTGCCATAGGGGCGTTCGGCAGGCGGCTGAATGAATTCCACGCCCTTGGCGGTCAGTTCCTCGAAGGTCTTCTGACAGTTATCGGTCTTCAACCCGAGCGCACCGTGAGTGCCGTTGGCAAGTGCCCGGCGGATGGCGTCGGCCAGATTCTCATCCAGCGGCGGTCCCGGAATCATCAGGGTGATCTCGAGTTCGCGATGATCGGGATGTGCGACGGTGACCCAGCGGAAGCCGTTCTCGCCCATGGTCACATCGCTGGTCTCGACGAATCCGAGCTTATCGATGTACCACTGCTTAGACGCGTCCTGATCAGTGACGTACAGGGTGACCAGGGAAACGTTGGTAATAGTCATGCCCAAAGGTTAGAAAACGCGCAGACCTGGCCGCTTCTCCGAAATTGCTGAGCTGTGCGTAGCACCGGCGATTCAACTCGGCCGCTTGCGGTCGGAGAGCCCGTGCATGAACACGTAGCAGCCCGGAATCCGCGGCGCCCCATCGGCGAATTTGGCCTGGTACTCCGATGGCGTCACCCCGACCAGCTGGCGGAACTTACTGCTGAACGATCCGAGACTGCTGTACCCGACCAGCATGCAGACCTCGGTCACGGTGAGATTGGTGGCCCGCAGGTAGTCCTGCGCCCGCTCGATCCGCCGCTCCGCCAGATACGCCGCGGGCGTCACCCCGTAGACCGCCGCGAACGCGCGCAGGAAGTGATACTTCGAAACCCCTGCGGCGGCGGCCAATTCGTCCAGATTCAATGGCTCGGCATAGTCGCGATCGGCGAGGTCGCGCGCCCGCCGCAGGTGCGGCAGCAGGTAGAGCGCAGGTAATCCGGTCATCTCAGGTGAACGGGGCGAGTTGGTCGATTCGGTAGGACGCCCGGCCCGCCGCTCGCCAGGCCCGTGCGGTCAGATCCAGATCCTCATCGGTGACCAGATTGCCCATCACCCGAACCGCGGTGCGCTGCAAATACTTCGACCGCATGACCGGCGGCCCGCCCATCGGCACCATCCGTGGATGGGTCGCCAGTCCGGCGATCCGCCGCGCCACCGAGAAGGTCCGTCCGTAGCGGGCCCGCAACAGCTCCGGCCACACCGTCGTCAGATCCGGTTCGTCCAGCAGCCCGGCGAGCATATGACCGCCCTCCAGGCCGTAATCGATGCCCTCGCCATTGAGCGGATTCACACACCCCGCGGCGTCGCCGATCAGTACCCAGTTGCGCCCCGCGATATTCGACACCGCACCACCCATCGGCAACAGCGCCGATGCGACCGCGCGCAGCGAACCCTCGAACTGCCACTCGTCGCGACGCAGCGAGGTGTAATGCTCCAGCAGCGGTTTCAACGCAATATGCGAGGGCCGCTTCTCGGTGGCCAGCGATCCGACACCGATATTCACCTCGCCATTGCCGAGTGGGAACACCCAGCCGTAGCCGGGCACCAGTTCGCCGTCGGCATTGCGCAGCTCCAGATGTGAGGTGATCCACTGGTCGTCGCTGCGTGCGGATTTGATGTAGGCGCGGGCCGCGGTGCCATAGGCGTACTGCCGATGCCAGGTGCGCCCGAGCATTTTGCCGATCGGGGAGCGCACACCGTCGGCTACGACGAGCGTCTTGCAGCCGATCACCTGGGTGCCATCGGCCGTCTTCACGGTCACACCGGTGACGCGATCACCCTCGCGGATGACATCCATCACCTTTGTGCCGTCCAGCATCCTGGCCCCGGACTTCACGGCTGTCTCACGCAGTTTGTCGTCGAGTTCGGTTCGGGGAACAGCACTTCCATAGGTTGGGAATGATCCGCTCGGCCACGGCAGCAGGGCCTCACGGCCGAAGCCGGTCATCCGCAGCCCGTGGTTCACCGTGTGCGCGCGCAGCCAAGCGCCGAGTCCGAGCTTCTCCAATTCGGCGGTCGCGCGCGGGGTGAGTCCATCGCCGCAGGTCTTGTCCCGTGGGAAGACCGCGGAATCGGTGAGTACCACATCGCGGCCAGCCCGCGCGGCCCATGCGGCTGCGGCGGAACCGGCCGGTCCGGCGCCGACCACGAGCACTTCGGTATGCGTGGGAATCGCGCCCTGCGCCTCCCCGTCCGCGCCCGCGGGTGTGACATCCGGTGAACCCATGCGATCAATACTTGCAGGAGGGTTCGGTTCATGTCGACGGTGTCCGGCTGTGTCGCACACCATGCGATCGATGAGCTCGGAAAAGCATATGCGAAAGTGTCTGATACACCGCATAGTGACGGTGTTCATGGGCCGCGCGGCGGGGACACGCTAGGTTCTCTACCGTGGGGTCGGACGCAGCGCTGGGAGAAGAGATGAGCACATCGGCTGTGAGTGATGAGAGCACGGTGGTTGCCGGAGTCGATCTCGGTGACACCGAGCTCGCGGCGACCGTGCGCAACGGGCTCATCGACGTCGAGAAACTGCTGATCGATGAGCTGTCCGACGGCGAACTGTTCCTGCAGGAGGCGGCGCTGCATCTGGCCAAGGCCGGGGGGAAGCGATTCCGCCCGCTGTTCACCATTCTCACCGGGCAGCTCGGCCCGCGCCCGACCGATCCGGCCCTGGTCACCGCTGGCACCGTCGTCGAACTGGTGCACCTGGCGACCCTCTACCACGACGATGTGATGGACGAGGCCCCGATGCGCCGCGGCGCCCCGAGCGTGAATTCGCGCTGGGGCAATAGCATCGCCATCCTCGCGGGCGACTATCTGTTCGCGCATGCGTCCCGGCTCACCTCGACCCTGGGCCCGGACGCGGTGCGGATCATCGCCGAGACCTTCGCCGAACTGGTCACCGGCCAGATGCGGGAAACCATGGGGGCCCGCGATTCCCAGGATCCGGTGGAGCACTACCTGCGCGTGGTCTGGGAGAAGACCGGTTCGCTGATCGCCGCCGCCGGACGCTTCGGCGGCACCTTTTCCGGCGCCGACACCGAGCACGTCGAACGGCTGGCCCGCCTCGGCGATGCGGTCGGCACCGCCTTCCAGATCTCCGACGACATCATCGACATCTCCTCGGCAGCCGAACAGTCCGGTAAGACGCCGGGCACCGATCTGCGTGAGGGCGTGCACACCCTGCCGGTGCTGTACGCGCTGCGCGATGAGGGTGCCGAGGGCGACCGCCTGCGCAAACTGCTCGCCCACCCGCTGGAGACCGACGCCGAGGTCGAAGAGGCGCTCGGCCTGCTCGCCCACTCCCGCGGCATGGTGCTGGCCAAGGAGAAGCTGCAGGGGTACGCCGATCTCGCGCACGCCGAACTCTCCGCACTGCCCTCGGGGCCGGCCAATGACGCCCTGGAGCACCTGGTCCGCTACACCATCGAACGCGTCGGCTAGTCGTTGCGGCCCGGCACGCCGGACTCGATCACACCCGGAACTTTGCCCGTGATCTCTATCGTTGATCTGCCGTAAGACACTCAACGAACGGGGAGTGGGCAAGGAGACCTATGCACACGCACGGGTATGCGAATGGGCTGAAGACATTCGGGCTCATGGTCGGCCTCTCGGCCTTGATCGTGTTCGCCGGAGCGATGTTCCGTAGCCCGACCATTCTCTTCTTGGCGATCCTGCTCGCCGTGGGTATGAACGCCTACGCCTATTTCAACAGCGACAAGATCGCGCTCAAGGCCATGCACGCGCAGCCGGTCAGCGAGCTGGAGGCGCCGGTCATCTATCGCATCGTGCGTGAGCTGGCGACCACGGCACGCCAGCCGATGCCGCGGCTCTACATCAGCCCGACCAACGCGCCCAATGCCTTCGCGACTGGTCGCAGTCCGCGCCATGCCGCCGTCTGCTGTACCAGCGGCATCCTGCAGATTCTCGACGAGCGCGAGCTACGCGCGGTACTCGGCCATGAGCTATCGCACGTCTACAACCGCGACATTCTGATCTCCTCGATCGTGGGCGCATTGGCCGCGGTCATCTCCGGCCTGGCCAACCTGGCCTTCTTCGCATCGATGTTCGGCGGCAATCGTGAAGGCGAGGGCCCCAATATCCTCGGCGTCATCCTGGTGACGCTGCTCGGCCCGATTGCCGCGGCCCTGGTCAAATTGGCGGTCTCCCGCTCGCGCGAATATCAGGCCGACCAGTCGGGCGCCGAGCTGACCGGAGATCCGCTCGCCCTGGCCTCGGCCCTGCGCAAGCTGGAGCGCGGCGTACAGGCCGCCCCGCTGCCCCCGGAACCGCAGTTGACCGCCCAGTCACATCTGATGATCGCCAACCCCTTCCGCGCCGGTGAGCGTGCGGCCCGCTTGTTCTCCACCCACCCCCCGATGGCCGAGCGCATCGCCCGCCTCGAGGAAATGGCGGGCGGTCCCCGCCGCTACTGAGCCGCCCGCAACCACTGATCCACGAGCGCCGGGATACCAAGGCGCTCAATCGTGTTCGGCCGCCAACTCCTGTTCGTAGGCCCGCAGCGTCGCCACGAACAGCCGCCGCTGCTCCGCGTCCAATGGTTCTAGCACCTTGCGCCAGGCCCGCGCGCTGCCGCCGAGCCAGGCATTGACCGATTGCTCGTGCGCCGCCGCGATGGCAACGATGGTGCGGCGCCGGTCTTTCTCATCCGAGCGCCGCTCCAGCACCCCCTGACGACTCAGATCGCCCACCATCAGGCTGACCGTCGTCGGCGCCACCTCCAAGCGCGCCGCCAGATCGTTCACCGTCATCGGCCCCTCGAACACCAGATTCGCCAGCAATGACAGATGTCGCGGCGCGAGCGAGAACGATTGCAGCTCTTCGGGAACGCGCATCTTCTTGGCTCGTCCCACCACCCGGGGCATGAGTAGCAGCAGGCTCCGAACGCCCTCTTCCACCCCGATGCCAGGCACGTCCGTTGACATCTACCGCACCTCCCAATGGACGTTGCGAACAAAGTAGTTTTGCTTGTAAAGCAAAGTCTGCTTTCTCTGGCAAGGCTAGTACCAGCGCAGTGCCGACCCGGCCGTCTGCGCGCCGAATTCGATCGGCTCGCAGGTGGATTGGAAACCCATTTCCGCTACGAGGCGGACGAGTTCATCGCGACCCTGAATGCGACCGATCCGGCCACCCTTCGACAGCGATAGTTTGCGGCCGCTTGTGAATTGACCTCGTGCGGCGGAAAAGAGAAACCCCCGCCGATCATTTCTGATCGGCGGGGGTCTTCGGTGGCAGGTGTAGGATTCGAACCTACGTAGGCTTTCACCGACAGATTTACAGTCTGCTCCCATTGGCCGCTCGGGCAACCTGCCGTCGCGCTTCTCGGCGCGCAGTGCAGCTTACAACGAACCCGCACCCATAATGCAAACCGGCTGGCCATCGGCCATGCAACGGGACTACGGTCGCGCCGCGGGGTAGAACTGACCGTGACCGGAACAGCCGGTCCATAGCGACTGCGCGCAGATCGCTCGAAAGGGTCTGTCAAGACCGTTGGACCGCCAGGACAGGAGCGAAGTGTGGCCGATTCGTCTTTCGATGTTGTCAGCAAGGTCGACCGTCAGGAGGTCGACAACGCGCTGCATCAGGCGGAGAAGGAGCTGAACACCCGCTACGACTTCCGTGGCACCGGTGCGACCATCGAATGGTCCGGTGAGGACAAGATCGTGCTGACCGCCGAGGCCGAGGAGCGGGTCAAAGCGGCGCTGGATGTGTTCAAGGAAAAGCTGATCCGCCGCGATATTTCGCTCAAGGCATTCGATGCCGGTGACCCAGCGGCCTCCGGCAAGACCTACAAAATCACCGGCACCCTGGTGCAGGGCATCGACGCCGAACACGCGAAGAAGATTTCCAAGAAGATCCGCGACGAGGGCCCCAAGGGTGTCAAGGCGCAGATCCAGGGCGATGAACTGCGCGTATCCAGCAAGAAGCGCGATGATCTGCAGGCGGTGATCGCACTGCTGAAGGGTGAGGACTTCGGCATCGCACTGCAGTTCGTCAATTACCGGTAGATGCCGTGGCCGACCCTTCGAGCGACCTGCAAGCAGTCGCTGGCGGCCGCTCGACAGGTCGCCGCAAACCGGCTCTGACCACCCGGTTTGGAACTGTGACCGGTGAGTGTGTAACCTCGTTCAAGACTTCGCCGCGCCGGGGTCGTGATCAAAAGATCACGGTGCGGAGCTAGTCATGCCCCCTTAGCTCAGTCGGCAGAGCGTTTCCATGGTAAGGAAAAGGTCAACGGTTCGATTCCGTTAGGGGGCTCGCCGGATTGCCGGTGGTGACCGACTCGGCATCGCTATACCCTCCACTTTGTGGAGCCGGGCGCGGCATCACCAAGGCAATGCGACCCCGTGGCGGTGTAGCTCAGTCGGTAGAGCAAACGACTCATAATCGTTGTGTCGCCGGTTCAAGTCCGGCCATCGCTACCAAAGACCGATCAGACCATCTGGTTGACCGAAAGAAGGAATATCGTGGCCGCGAAGTCCACCGATGTCCGGCCAAAGATCACCTTGGCCTGCGAGCAGTGCAAGCACCGCAACTACATCACCAAGAAGAACCGGCGCAACGACCCGGATCGGCTGGAGCTGAAGAAGTTCTGCCCGAACTGTGGCACGCACCGGGCGCACCGCGAATCCCGCTAGTCCACCACGCGTGCCGCTGCCGCGTTGATTGGCTTCCGGGTTTCGTCCCGGATTCTCGGGTCGTGACACTTGCGAGGGCCGGACATCTTGTCCGGCCCTGACGCGTTTCACGCGCCGAGTGCGGTGCAGAGCGAGCGTAGCGAGTGAGTAACAGACACAGCCGCCAATGCGGGCACGATAGAGCCGAGCGTTAGCGAGGCGCCGTCGTGAACGCTCGTCGACTCCGGTTGCGGGGTCAGATAGGTACAGTCCTCCCGTGACAATCAACACCGGTACAGACGAAGCGGTCGCAATGGACGAAGAACTCGACCCTGCGGCGCACGCCGCGGCAATGGTTGGTCATCACTACCGCGTCGACGACTACTACGAGGTCGGCCGTGAGAAGGTGCGTGAATACGCCCGCGCCGTACAGGACTATCACCCGGTGCACTGGGATGAGGATGGCGCGCAGGAGTACGGCTACGACGGCCTGCTCGCCCCGCTGACCTTCATTTCCCTGGTCGGAATTCTGGCTCAGCGCAAACTCTTCGAACAGATCGTCACCGGTTACGACCTGAGCCAGATCATGCAGACCGATCAGATCCTGGAATTCCATCGGCCGATCAAGGTCGGCGACCAGCTGGTCTGCGATGTCTACCTGCACTCGTTCCGGCAGGCCTTCGGCGGCGACATCATCGTCACCAAGAACGTCGTCACCGCGCAGAACGATGAGCTAGTGCTCACTACCTACACCACGCTGATCGGACGCAGCGGCGGCGATATCGACCCGAACCTGCAGGGCGCGGTCCGCAATGTGCTCATGCACGGCATCGGCGAGGATGCCCCCACCCATCACCC
Organism: Nocardia sp. NPDC004604; assembly: GCF_040609795.1. NCBI lineage: Bacteria > Bacillati > Actinomycetota > Actinomycetes > Mycobacteriales > Nocardiaceae > Nocardia > Nocardia sp. NPDC004604. The sequence goes on along the minus strand of NZ_JBEXLC010000136.1, from coordinate 3,578 downwards.
GCGCACGCTGGCCGTTCCTGCCGTATCCGCGGCGCCGGTACCCGCGATCGCGCCGAGCAAGCATGCGCCCGAGTTCGAGGACATCTCCGTCGGCGACGAGTTGCCCCCGCGCACCGTCCGGTTGACGCGCGGCGATCTGGTCAACTATGCGGGTGTGTCCGGCGATGCGAATCCGATCCACTGGAGCGATGAGGTCGTCAAGCTCGTCGGCCTGGACAATGTGGTTGCGCACGGCATGCTCACCATGGGCCTCGGTGGCGGCTTCGTCACCTCCTGGCTCGGCGATCCCGGCGCGGTCAAGGAGTACAACGTCCGCTTCACCAGTCCGGTCTACGTCGGCTCCGAGGAGCCCGCAGAGGTCGAGTTCACGGGTAAGGTGAAGTCGGTGGATCCGGAGACCCGGACCGCGGTCGTCGCCATCGTGGCGAAGGCGGCGGGCAAGAAGATCTTCGGACGGGCTACGGCAACCGTGCAACTGGTCTGAGCTGGTCGGGTGACCCTGATTGGCAAATGCCGCGGGCGGTAACGTACACTCAGATTTCTGGGGTCACCAGCCGCTGCGCGCTGCTCTACAGGGCTGGCTCCAGGTGAGTCCACAAGGATTCACCACGGGGTCGGCAACTGCCGGAGTGGCGCGCGTGTTGTGTGACACCAGATAGTAAGAACGACAACTGAACACAGAACAGTGGTCGGACAGCTGTGATCGTCCGACCAAAGGGGCGTAGCTCAATTGGCAGAGCAGCGGTCTCCAAAACCGCAGGTTGCAGGTTCAAGTCCTGTCGCCCCTGCCCTGGATGCCAGCGACGAAAGGATCGACGTGGTCGACGAGCGGGATACTCGCCACGGCGCGCATGCTGCCGAGGATGGCGACGACACCGCCGCCATGGCTCGGCCGAGCGGCAAGCGGTCCGCCCGGCGGGGTCGCTCTGCGTCGCAGGCCGATACGGGTTCGGTCGCCACGATCGACCGGCCCACCCTGGCCAAGGCAGCCAAGAAGACCGATCGGGCCGAGCGCAAGAAGACGGGTAACCCGTTCAAGCGTTTGATCAAGTTCCTGCGTGAAGTTGTCGCGGAACTGCGCAAGGTGATCTGGCCCAACCGGAAGCAGATGGTCACCTATACGAGCGTTGTTCTGGTGTTCGTGATCTTCATGGTCGCGTTCATCAGCGGATTGGATCTGGCGTTCATCAAAGGTGTCAACTGGCTGTTCGGCTAGCTGATCGCCGCCGACGCCGGTAGCCGATCCCGGGTTGGCGCGTTATAGCGCGCCCGGCCCGGTACGCAAAGGATGTACGTGACGACACAGGAAGCGAGTGCCCCAGTGAGCACCCCGGAGAACGACACAACCGACGAGTTCCCGGTCGACGACGCGGTGGAGACCATCGAGGAGTCCGTGGCCGTCGAGGAAGCTGTGGTCGACGAATCCGACGCCGCTGACGCCGAAGCTGTCGAGGCTGCTCCTGTCGATGCCGAGCCCGCCGACCCCGTTGCCGAGATGAAGGCCGCGCTGCGGCGCGCCCCCGGCGACTGGTACGTGATCCACTCCTACGCCGGTTACGAGAACAAGGTGAAGGCCAACCTCGAGACCCGCGTGCAGAACCTGGACCTCGAGGACTACATCTTCCAGGTCGAGGTGCCGACCGAAGAGGTCACCGAGATCAAGAACGGCCAGCGCAAGCACGTCAACCGCAAGGTGCTGCCCGGCTACATCCTGGTCCGGATGGAGCTCAACGACGAGTCGTGGGGCGCGGTGCGCAACACCCCCGGTGTCACCGGCTTCGTCGGCGCCACCTCGCGCCCGTCGCCGCTTTCCATCGATGACGTGGTGAAGTTCCTGGTCCCGGCCGCGCAGCAGCAGAAGAAGCCCGCTGCCGAGGCCGCCGCGGCGACCGCGGCCGCCACCGATATCGCACCCAAGCCGGTCATCGAGGTCGACTTCGAGGTCGGCGAGTCGGTGACCGTGATGGACGGCCCGTTCGCGACGCTGCCCGCCAGCATTTCCGAGGTCAACGCCGAGCAGCAGAAGCTCAAGGTGCTCGTGTCGATCTTCGGTCGCGAGACCCCGGTCGAGCTGGCGTTCACCCAGGTCGCGAAGATCTAGACCAACTCTGCCGCCCCGGCGACGGGGCGACGGAATGGATCGGCCCGGACCACGGGTTGATTCACCTTGGACTTGCAAAGAGCAAGGAAAACAAACACCTAGGAAAGAAAGATGCCCCCCAAGAAGAAGAAGCTCGCCGGGATCATCAAGCTTCAGATCCAGGCCGGCGCGGCGAACCCGGCCCCTCCGGTGGGCCCTGCGCTGGGTCAGCACGGCGTCAACATCATGGAGTTCTGCAAGGCGTACAACGCCGCGACCGAATCGCAGCGCGGCAACGTCATTCCGGTCGAGATCTCGGTGTACGAGGACCGGACCTTCGACTTCAAGCTGAAGACCCCGCCCGCTGCTCGGCTGCTGCTCAAGGCCGCTGGTGTGCAGAAGGGTTCGGCCGAGCCGCACAAGACCAAGGTCGCGAAGGTCACCATGGACCAGGTCCGGGAGATCGCCAAGACCAAGCAGGAAGATCTGAACGCCAAGGACATCGACCAGGCGGCGAAGATCATCGCGGGTACCGCTCGCTCGATGGGTATCACCGTCGAGGGCTGAGTTCCCGTAATCCCGGACCAGCTGCCGGGATCCACGTGGGAGGGCCTGCCAGGCCCGGCAACCACATCTGAACACCGATAAGGACACAGACAAAATGGCAAAACGAAGCAAGGCGTATCTCGCCGCGGCCGAGAAGGTCGATCGCACTCAGCTCTACTCCCCGCTGGCCGCCGCGCGCCTGGCGAAGGAGACCGCAACCACCAAGACCGACGCGACCGTCGAGGTCGCCGTTCGTCTCGGTGTGGATCCCCGCAAGGCCGACCAGATGGTCCGCGGCACGGTCAACCTGCCGCACGGCACCGGCAAGACCGCCCGCGTCATCGTGTTCGCGGCCGGTGAGAAGGCCGCCGAGGCCGAGGCCGCCGGTGCGGACGCGGTCGGCGCCGAGGATCTGATCGAGCGGATCCAGGGCGGCTGGCTGGACTTCGACGCCGCGATCGCCACCCCGGACCAGATGGCCAAGGTCGGCCGGATCGCGCGTGTCCTCGGCCCGCGCGGCCTGATGCCGAACCCGAAGACGGGCACGGTCACCAACGATGTGACCAAGGCCGTCAACGACATCAAGGGCGGCAAGATCAACTTCCGTGTCGACAAGCAGGCCAACCTGCACTTCGTCATCGGCAAGGCGTCCTTCGACGATGCCAAGCTGGTGGAGAACTACGGCGCCGCACTGGATGAGATCCTGCGCGCCAAGCCGTCGACCGCCAAGGGCCGCTACGTCAAGAAGGTGACGGTCTCGACGAACACCGGACCGGGCATCCCGGTGGACCCGAACCGCACCCGCAACCTCCTCGACGAGGATGCGTAAGTAGCACCCGAGCTTCGGTAGTTCACCGCGAAGGCTGAATTGCCGTAGGATCGCCGCCTGGTCGCTGGTGCACGGCTTCGCGGCGCTCTGGCGCGAAGGGGCACTACAGGATTCGCCGCTGGC
>NZ_JBEXLC010000135.1:0-24043 GCF_040609795.1 Nocardia sp. NPDC004604 | reverse complement strand
CTCGCCGGGACCGGCGACCTCGGCCGCGACGCGCATCTGCGCGGAAACCTCGTAGTCGAAGCCGGAGACGGTGAGTCCGTTCTCGCCCGCCACGAGTAGTACACCGCCGAGCACGGGAACCGGAGGCCGCGACGGGAGGCTGCGTGCCACCCATGCAACGGACTCGGCGAAATCCTCTCGGGCGACCCGAAACTTCATACTCGCCAGCTCCATCGCCCGATCTGTCCTCTCCCGGTTCCGTGATCCCTGTCGGCTCTCAGCATTGATTCTCGAAAAAGGGGTGCTGTTGCGGCCACCCAGAAGTGTGGCATAGGCGACCGACATCAAACCGTACCCGCGCGAACCAGATGAACCTAGCCCGACCCTCCGGTCACTGTTCGTAGCGATCCCGACTCTCGTATCGATGAGAAGCCATGGGGAAGGAGTACGGGCGATCCGGTGGACACGTCGTCCCCGCCCTTTCCTTGCTTCGGGTGCGGTGACCGATTCGGATGCCGATGCGCATCGACCGACTTTCCACACACCTGTTTTGAAGAGAGATTTCTAAGAAGAAGAACTGAAGTAGTAGTAGGCACTGTGGAATCTGTGGACTGCGGTCGAATCCGCAGGTCCGGGGGTGTGGTGCCGTGGGGATGGACGCAGGGTGACTCGAGGATGAACGGGAGGGGTCTGTGGAGGTTCGGCAGTTGTCCCCCGTTCATCCTCGAGTGCTCCTCGAGTTGTTCCACTACGTACCCGTGGTTGTTCACAGATGTGCATCGAATCGTGGACAACTCGAGGAATCCTCGAGGAATCCACACGGAATCCTCGAGGATTCCACACCCCTGTGACCGAATCCGTTGCTGGTCAAGACCTGTGGGCGGCCCGGGCTGTGGAAATTGTTGAATCCACCCCTGTTAGCCGAGCCGCCCGACCCGTGCCGCGAGCCTGTGGACGGATCGGTGCACAACTTGGAGTTTCCTCGAGGACTCCACAAGAATTCCTCGAGGAGTCCACAGGGCATAAAAAAGCACCGCCCCAGGTCAGGGGCGGTGCACAGGGTGTGAGGGATGGTCAGCGCGAGCGCTGTTTAATCCGGGCTGTTAGTTCTTGCACCTGGTCGTAGACCCGTCGCCGTTCGGTCATCTCCTTGCGAACTTTCTTCTCCGCATACATCACCGTGGTGTGGTCGCGACCGAAGGCCTGGCCGATCTTGGGTAGCGATAGGTCGGTCAGTTCACGGCACAGGTACATGGCGATCTGCCGGGCCTGGGCCAGCGGGCGGGCCTTACCCGGTCCGGTCAGCTCCTCGAGGGTGGTGTTGAAGTATTCGGCGGTGACGGCCATGATCGTCGCCGCATTGATCTCCAGCGTCGCGGTATCGGGCATGAGATCGCGCAGGACGACCTCGGCCAGCGGCAGATCCAGTGGCTGGCCGTTCAGCGACGCAAAGGCCGTCACCCGGATCAGCGCACCCTCCAACTCGCGGATGTTGCGTTCGACCCGGCTGGCGATCAGCTCCAGCACGTCGTGCGGTACGTCGAGCCGGTCCATCCGCGCCTTCTTGCGCAGAATCGCGATGCGGGTTTCCAGCTCCGGCGGCTGCACATCGGTGATCAGGCCCCATTCGAACCGGGTCCGCAGCCGCTCTTCCAGGGTGGCCAGCTGCTTGGGCGGCCGGTCCGAGGACACCACGATCTGCTTATTCGCGTTGTGCAGGGTATTGAAGGTGTGGAAGAACTCCTCCTGGATGCCTTCCTTGCCCTCGATGAACTGGATGTCGTCGACCAGCAGGATGTCGGTTTCTCGGTAGCGGCGCTTGAACGCCACCTTCCGGTCGTCGCGCAGGCTGTTGATGAAGTCGTTGGTGAACTCTTCGGTCGAGACGTACTTCACCCGCATACCGGGGAACAGCCGCTGGGCATAGTGGCCCGCCGCGTGCAGCAGATGGGTCTTGCCCAAACCCGAAGCGCCCCAGACGAACAGCGGATTGTAGGCGCGCGCTGGCGCCTCCGCGATGGCCACCGCCGCCGCGTGCGCGAAGCGGTTGGACGCGCCGATGACGAACGTCTCGAAGGTGTACTTTGCGTTCAGGCTCGCCGAGGAGTTCGACGGGGCCGGGTTCTCCTGTGACTTGGTGAAGTAGGTGGGCCACGAGTTGCGGACGTTGACGACCGGCTCGTCATCGTGGGAGTTGTCCGAGATCGGCTCGCGGACCGATTCGTGCGCGGCCGCGATCGCTGAATCGCCATTCGGCCGCGCTTCCCGCACGGGAGCCGCTTGCCGCATCGGCGCACGACTTGGGCCACGTCCCGGCTCTGGTGCCGGCTCCGGATTGAACAGTGATTCCTGTCCGGGCGGGACGGAATCACGCCGGGGCGGCAGTCCGGATTCCCGGCGGGGCACGGGCGGCGCGTCCTGTCGTCCGCCATTGACCGGGCCCGGGTAGTCGCCGCGGGGCGAGTAGTCGTCGGTCGGGAACTCCCCGGCGGTTTCGTATCCGGGCACCGGCAGATACTCCGGCGGGCCCGCGTACTCGGATGCGGACTCGTAGTCCGGCGCGGCCGAGTATTCGGGTCCGCCCGAGTACTCCGGCGCTGCCGGGTAGTCGTTGGGCTGTGCATAGCGCGGCGGCGAATAGTCCGAGCGTCCGGGATAGTCCGGGGCGGGATATCCGGCCGGGCCACGGCCGCTGTCCCGGCCGCGCTCCGGGCGACTCGTCATTCTGGCGTGGCGCGGATTATTGCCGGGGCGTTCGGTCGGCTGGGTGGCCGGTGCGGCGATCCGCACCCCGAGGCCCTCGACCTGGGGACCGAGACGACGGCCGAGGGAGCGCAGAATTGGTTCACGCAGATCGCGTTCGATCGCCTCCTGGGCCAGCGAGGACGGCACCGAGAGCAAGGCGAAGCCCTGCGCCACGGTCAGCGGCTTGACGAGTTTGAGCCAGGCCTGCTGCGCCCGCGAAACCGGCGGGATGGCGCCATCGGGCGAGCCGGTGGTTAGTTCGGCGACCACCTCTGGCCACACCGTGGCCAACACGTTCTGCTCGTCGTCCATGCAGTTTCCTCCCCGGAGAAGTAGGCGATAGGAGCAGACGGTCGGGGCATGCGGAGTATCAACCGTGGATAGGTCGATGTTGTGATTCCGCGTACGTCCGTAACCGGTTCGGACGCTGCCCGGGTCCCCCACCCGGGCGGCGGCGTGGCACCGTCGGCCCTACGAATATGCCACTCCAGGGGTCTTTCCACACAATTATCCACAGATGTGGAGAACCCTGGGGAAATGTGAAACGAGGTTGCGCTCCGCCGTTATATGGCCTGGACCTGCGATTCTGCAGCAATCTTCTGGCTACGCACCTTAGTGGGCGGAGCGGCCGACGGCTAGGGGTGTGGACGAACTCACGGTTATACCCAGGATGCGTGATTCCAGCTCACGCTCGCGAGCGGGCAGTGGAACCGATGGGCCGAGTTTGACCTGTACTTTGCCGATCAGTACCCTCGTACAGTCACCCCTTGGTGCGGTGGCGGTCCTGTGCTGACCGTGTCAGGTCGTATCGACCTCGTGCGCCAGGACCGACGCGCATCGATGATGACCAACTCGCGATTCATCGCGCACAGACGTATCACCGAACAAGCTTTGGGCGCCGAACGGTGCCCACCTACTCGAGGAGTGTTGACCGTGGCCAAGGGCAAGCGGACGTTCCAGCCGAACAACCGTCGTCGGGCGCGTGTCCACGGCTTCCGTCTCCGGATGCGCACCCGCGCCGGTCGCGCCATCGTTTCCGCGCGTCGCAGCAAGGGCCGCAAGTCCCTCACTGCCTGATCTTCGCTCTCGGACGCTCGGGTGTTGCCTGAGCCGTATCGGTTGCATCATCGTGCCGACTTCTCCCGGACGGTGCGCCGCGGCCAGCGAATCGGGAGGCGAGATCTGGTCGTACACGCGCTCGTGCGCGGGTATGACGGAGTCATGGGCGCGAGTGCACGACAGAGCGATGCGGCAGTGGCCGGATCGTTGGTCCGCGTGGGCGGTCCGCGGTTCGGATTGATCGTCAGCAAGGCGGTGGGCAACGCGGTGATTCGACACCGCGTGGCCCGCCGCCTGCGTCATATGTGCGTCAAGGTGGTCGCCGAGCTGCCCGCCGATGCCGATATCGTGATCCGTGCCTTGCCCGGTGCGGCGACCGCGGATTCGGCGGATTTGCTCCGCCAGCTGCGTGCTGCGCTGCGCAAGCTCGATATCGCCCGTCCATCGGCTACCGTGGCCGGTGCGGGATGAGTGCGCGCGCCACCGTTGCTCGGCTGCCCGCGAACACGGTGATTTTCCTGATCGAGCTGTACCGAACGTACGTCTCCCCCATGCGCCTGCCGGTGTGCCGTTTTACCCCGACCTGTAGCGAATACGCGGTGACCGCGTTACGCACCCGCGGCCTGTTCGTCGGCCTCGGATTGACGGTCGTGCGATTGGCGAAATGTGCACCCTGGCACCCTGGTGGGTGGGACCCCGTTCCGGAGCGCAAGAAGCGCGGCCGGAACGAGGCAGCCGCCGACCCGGAGTCGGCGCCACACGCTTGTAAAGGATCACCGCGCGCGGTGATCGGCGACACGAACGACGGGAGTGCATAGAGCCGTGCTCGACTTCATTTATTACCCGGTGTCCTGGATCCTCTGGTTCTGGCATCGGGTCTTCGGGTTCGCGTTCGGCGCGGACAACGGACTCACCTGGGCACTCGCCGTGGTGTTCCTGGTGTTCACGCTGCGCCTGGTGCTCTACAAGCCGTTCGTCAAGCAGGTGCGCACCACCAAGCAGATGCAGGAGCTACAGCCCCAGATCAAGGAGCTGCAGAAGAAGTACAAGAACGATCGCCAGAAGATGGCGACCGAGATGCAGAAGCTGCAGAAGGACCACGGCTTCAACCCATTGATGGGCTGCCTGCCGATCCTGGCGCAGGTGCCGGTATTCCTCGGTCTGTTCCATGTGCTGCGCTCGTTCAACCGCACCGGCACCGGCATCGGCCAGCTCAGCATGTCGGCCTACGACAACGCGCATACTCCGAACTACGTCTTCAGCGCCGCCGACGTTCAGTCGTTCCTGAGCGCACGCATCTTCGGCGCACCGATTTCGGCCTACATCACCAGCCCGCCGAGCCAGCTGCAGGCGTTCGCCGATTACGGCGGCGTGCCGACCAAGCTGAGCATCGCGCTGGTCTCCATCCCGCTGATGGTGATCGCCGGTCTGGCGACGCATTTCAATGCGCGCGCCTCGGTCGCACGGCAGAGTCCGGAGGCGGCGGCCAACCCGCAGTCGGCCATGATGAACAAGCTCGCGCTGTGGGTCTTCCCGCTCGGTGTGCTCGTCGGTGGTCCGTTCCTGCCGATCGCCATCCTGCTCTACTGGGTCTCCAACAACATCTGGACCTACGGACAGCAGCACCTCGTCTTCGGCCGCATGGCGAAGGAAGAGGAAGTCAAGAAGCAACAAAAGCTGGAGCAGCGCGCACAGAATGCGCCGAAGCCGGGTGCAAAGCCGGTCAATGTCAAGAAGAAGCAGTCTCCGTCCGACGCGACATCCGTCGATGCCGGTTCCGATGCGGCCGTTGATGCGGTCGAAGGGGCGCCGTCGACGAACGGCACCGCGAAGTCCCCGACCAAGGCGGGACAGCGGCGCGCTAGCGGTCAGAAGCGACCGGGCAACCGTGGGCGACCCAACCAGAAGCGACGGCGCTGACACATCGCGCGTCCACGGGATCTCTGAGCAACCCTGTTCGCGTTCTCCGATCGGCCCGTCGCCGGTCGCGCGCGATGAGCAGATGAAGGAAATCAAATGACTGTTGAAACCGACGGAGGGGACGCCACTGTGGCGACGACGATGGTGAGCGACGCGGCCGGTCGCGATGCCGATGCAGGAACCGAATCCGCCGATGCCGCGAACGATACCGAGGAAGCTCTTATCGAAGAGGGTGAGATCGCGGGCGACTACCTCGAGCAGTTGCTCGATGTGCTCGACTTCGACGGCGATATCGATCTCGATGTCGAGGGCGATCGCGCCATCGTGAGCATCGATGGCGGCCGGGATCTGTCGAAGCTGGTCGGCCGCAACGGTGAAGTGCTCGACGCGCTGCAGGAGCTGACTCGCCTGGCCGTGCAGCAGGCCACCGGGGTGCGCAGTCGGCTGATGCTGGATGTGGCGGGCTGGCGGGCCAAGCGTCGCTCGGAGCTGAGCGCGCTCGGCACGGCCGCCGCGCAGCGGGTCCTCGAATCGGGTAAGCCGGAGCCGCTGGCGCCGATGACTCCCTTCGAGCGCAAGATCGTGCACGACGCCGTCGCCGCGGTCGATGGCGTTAGCAGCGAGAGCGAAGGCGTGGAGCCGAACCGGCACGTTGTCGTGGTGCCTTCCTGACTCCCGCATTGTGATTGGATAGGGCCTCTGGTCTTCGGACCGGGGGCCTTCTTCATGTCTCGGATGCTCGCCCCTCCCCTGCCCCACCGCCGCACTGAACGACTCGAGTTCGGAAGGATGTTTCACGTGGAACGAGATCTCGGTGGAATCACCGCGTTGCCGGATGAACTGGAGCCCCCGGCCGCGGCCGCGGTGGTATTCGGCGACCGGCTGGATCTCGCGCGCCGATACTGCGCTGCCCTCGCCTCGACCGGAGTTGAGCGCGGGCTCATCGGCCCGCGCGAGGTGCCCCGGCTCTGGGATCGGCACATCCTCAACTGCGCGGTGGTTGGTGAGTTGATGGCCGAGGGCGCGACGGTGGTCGATATCGGCAGTGGTGCCGGGCTGCCCGGTATCCCCTTGGCGATTGCTCGTCCGGATCTCCGGATCACCCTGGTCGAGCCGCTGCTGCGCCGCACCATCTTCCTGAGGGAGTTCATCGAATCGGCCGGTCTCGATATCACCGTCGTGCGCGGGCGGGCCGAACAATCGGGCGTGATGAAGGAAGCGGGCGGCGCGGATGTGGTGACCTCCCGTGCCGTCGCCCCGCTGGCAAAGCTGGCACTCTGGTCCCTGCCGCTCCTGCGCGACCATGGACGGATGCTCGCACTGAAGGGAGTCAGCGCGGCCGAGGAACTCGAGCGTGACGGGGAGGCCTTGGCGAAGGCGGGCGCGGGGAATGCGAAGGTTCTCGAATGCGGAGTCGGACTCGTCTCCACTCCCACTCTGGTGATCAGCGCCGAGCGGCTGCCCCGGGGCGGGCGTCCCTCGCGGCGTGCGGGCAAGTCGGCGCGGAAGTCGAAGTAGTGCCATCCGATTCGAGTCGGCCGCAGTGTTTCATGTGAAACAACGCCGCCGAGTGGTCCGGATCGAGATGGCCAAACGCCAAGCTTCACGTGACGTTTCGAACCTGGTGCCATTGTGTGGGGAAATCGATGACCCGGATTGCGCCAGCCTGATCGGGCGTGAGAGCGCCGTGCGCGCTCACGCTTCCGACGCTTGGGAGAGGACTGGCATGGCGCCGAGAAATGCCCATGTTTCATGTGAAACAGGATTCGGGCGTCGATCCGGGACTTCATGTTTCATGTGAAACAGCGATTCGGGCGCGCCAACCTTGTGTGCGACAGCGAGATTCAACACAGATCTGCATGTCCTTTGCGTGATGCCGCGATTCAGCTTTCTAATCGCGCTCAGTGCTGGCAAGCTAGTGAGCGTCGGGCGTGAGCGTTGGTGCCACGGAGGGATGTGGGTGTCACAGCGGCGAGAGCTCCGCTCGGTCGATCGGGCGCCGCGGTCCCGATTGAGCATCATGTTCGATCCGACACAGCTATTGATGACACGGCGCCAAATTCGGTCGGGTGCACGTGATCTGAGGTTCTCGCGTTAGGAGCTGTCTATGTCGAGCGGTCCGGCGAATGTTTCACGGGAAACTACGTCGCGCGTGCCGGGGATGCTGGACTCCAGCACCTTCGATGCGGAGGCATTCGGAAGCACACCGTTCGGGCACATCTCCCCCAGTGAGACCCCGATAGCAGCCGAAGCCCAACGTGCCAGCCAAATACTGCATCCAGGAAAGGTGACAGTGCCGAAACCGCACGAGCAACGGATCATCACCATCGCGAACCAGAAGGGCGGCGTCGGTAAGACGACGACAGCGGTCAATCTTGCGGCCGCGCTGGCGCATACCGGGATGACGGTTCTCGTGATCGATCTGGACCCCCAGGGCAATGCCAGCACCGCGCTCGGTATCGAGCACCACTCGGGCGTTCCGTCGAGTTATGAACTTCTCATCGGCGAGGTGTCGGTGAGGGATGCGATCCAGCAGAGTCCGCATAGCGAGCGCCTGCTGTGCATTCCGGCCACCATCGACTTGGCCGGTGCGGAGATCGAATTGGTCTCCATGGTGGCCAGGGAGGGGCGGCTCAAGGCCGCCATTCAGGAGGCCAATATCGCCGGGTACGACATCGACTACGTGATGATCGACTGCCCGCCGTCATTGGGTCTGCTCACCGTCAACGCGATGGTGGCGGCGAAGGAGGTGCTGATCCCGATCCAGTGTGAGTACTACGCGCTGGAGGGTGTCGGGCAGTTGCTCCGCAATATCGGTCTGGTGCAGGCGCATCTGAATCCCGAACTCCATGTGTCCACAGTGATTCTCACGATGTACGACGGCCGGACCAAGTTGGCCGATCAGGTCGCCGAGGAGGTGCGCGGGCACTTCGGTGATGTGGTGCTGAAGTCGGTGATCCCGCGCAGCGTGAAGGTGTCCGAGGCGCCGGGCTACGGCATGACGGTGCTCGATTATGATCCAGGCTCCCGGGGCGCGATGAGCTATCTGGACGCCGGTCGTGAGATGGCCGCGCGGTCGGTGGTTCGGCCCGGTGCGGCAGAGCGGGCGCAGTGATCCAACGGGATCACATGATTGATCGGGTCGAGTGTGGTGGCGAACAACGAAAGGGTCGGTAACCGATGACTCAGGCGAAGAAGGGCGGCTTGGGCCGCGGGCTTGCCGCATTGATTCCGACGGGGCCCGCGGCCACACCGGGGCTCGGTGCCACACCCGGGCTCGGTAGTGCCGCGGCCAATGTCGTCATCGGAATCGATCCGATCGGGCCGCAACCGGCATCGGCATTCCTGCACCGTGTTCCCGACCCCAGCGATGAGCAGCTGTCGGATGGCGGCGCGACCTATCGCGAGATTCCACCGGAGCAGATCGAACCGAATCCGAAGCAGCCGCGCCAACACTTCGAGGAGGAGGCGCTCGCCGAACTGGTGCACTCCATCAAGGAATTCGGTCTGATGCAGCCCATCGTGGTGCGTCGGCTGGAGCCGGGGGTGGACAAGTATCAGATCGTCATGGGCGAGCGGCGTTGGCGCGCCTGCCAGGAGGCCGGGCTCGCGGCCATTCCGGCCATTGTCCGCGAGACCGCCGACGATGCGATGCTGCGTGATGCCCTCTTGGAGAACATCCATCGGGTGCAACTGAATCCACTCGAAGAGGCGGCCGCCTATCAGCAGCTGCTCGAGGAATTCGATGTCACTCATGAGGAATTGGCCACGCGAATCGGTCGATCTCGACCGGTCGTGACGAATATGATTCGTCTGTTGAAACTGCCGATCCCGGTGCAGCGCCGGGTGGCGGCCGGTGTTCTCTCCGCCGGACACGCCCGCGCACTGCTCGGCCTCGAGGCAGGCGCCGACGCCCAAGAGGTGCTCGCCGCCCGCATCGTCGCCGAGGGGTTATCGGTCCGGGCCACCGAGGAAGCCGTCACCCTGGCGAACCGGGATCCGGATAAGGCCGCTCCCCCGGCGGCCCGGCGTAAGCCGATTCATATGCCGGGGCTGCAGGATGTGGCCGAGCGGTTGTCGGAGTCGTTCGACACTCGCGTCACCGTGAGCCTCGGCAAGCGGAAGGGCAAGATCGTCGTCGAATTCGGTTCGGTCGAAGACCTCGAGCGCATCGTCGGCATGATGCAGCAGCCGTAGCTCGGCACGTGACAGAAGTGGCAAAAATAGCCCTGTGTTTCCGGTAGGCACGAGATCGACGTCGAAACGTCACTGTGACGGCGCAGGAAAACGACCTCCGGACAGGCTCCTTACCAACAGCACAGCGACGTGGAGTGAGGCGGGTTCGCATTGATCGCTTATTCTTGCTGGCGAGTGAAAACAGCGTGAGTGTGGATGAATCGGACAGCTGGAGGCTGAGCAGAGCGGTGTCGACCAGCGTCACAGCACTAACCCTCGGCGGACTCGACAAGCTGCCCGCGCATTCGCGTCGTTGCGTGTTCTGGGAGATTGATCCAGCCCTCGCGGCGACGTCCCGTGAATTCAGTGATCCGGTCTTCGAGAAGGAGGCGTGGCTCTCCACCGTCATGCTGGAATGGGGTTCGTGCGGTCAGGTCGCGAACGTCGACGGCAATGTCGCGGGGTGTGCGCTGTATTCGCCACCGAGCGCCGTACCGCGCGCCGCCCTCTTCCCCACCTCACCGGTAAGCCCGGACGCGGTCCTGCTGACCACGCTGCGGGCCGAATTCCCCTACCAGGATGCTGACATAGCCAATAGGCTCATAACGGCCGTGGTGGCCGATCTGGTGCGCCGCGGTGTGCGTGCGCTGGAGGCCTTCGGGATTCGCAAGGATCCACCGACGACGGCGATGTCGGATCGTTCGCTCGGGTCGATGCGATTGATGGAACGGATCGGTTCCCCGGTCCGGGATGCGGCCTCGGCCGGTTCGGCGACCGAATGTTCGCCGGAGACCTGCATGATCGAGGCCGACTTCCTGGAGGACGTCGGCTTCGAAGTGGTGGCGCCGCACCATCGCTTCCCGCGACTGCGCTTGGAGCTCAACTCCGATCACGGCTGGAAGGAAGATGTGGAGCGGGCGCTGGACCAGCTGCTCGCGGCCGCCTCGCTGACGGTTCCTTTCCGCGTCGGAGCGACCTGAGGCTTCCCGGATACAACAGTGCGCCCCTGCTGACGGATGGTCGGCAGGGGCGCACTTGTATGTGAGCTATTGATCAGTAGATCGTAATGGATTGGATCAGAATCTAATTCACTACATGCGGTCGGCCGCGGCGAGCTCCTCGGCCAGTAGTTCGGCGAAGGTGTATGTGCCCGTTGGCTGATCGTCCTGCCCGAGCAGATAGAGCCGCTTCACCGAGATGAGGATGGCTTCGGCGATCACATCGCGCATTCGGGGATTGGTGAGCACCGAAGCGTCGTATTCATTTGTCAGATAACCGATATCGACCTGCACGGTCGGCATCTTGGTCAGCCGCAGCAGATCCCAGGTGCGTGAGTGAGTTCGGCAGTCCTGCAATGAGGTTCGCGCGACGACCTCACGCTGGATGAATCCGGCGAGCACCTGGCCGATCATCGACACCGAGCCGTGCGAGTTACCGAAGTGGAAGCTCGCGACACCATTGGCGGACTGGCTCGGATTGGTCGCGCAGCGCAGCGAGATCATCAGATCGGCGTCGAAGGCATTGGAGGTGTCGGCGCGCTCGGCGTCGGTCGGATTGGCGCCCCACGGCCGCGACAGGAAGGTTTCCATGCCGGTGGCGGCCATCCGGCCCTCCAGCCTGCTGGCCAGATCCCAGAGGATCTCCGACTCGTAGACGTCGCCGTATTCGGTCGGCACCGCGAAACCCTTATCCGGGCCGCCCAGACCGGGATCGATGACGATCCGCTTACCGGTCAGCTGCGGACCGGCCCGGTGCACAACCTCCTCCTCGGCGATCCGGTGCGGATTGCCGCCGGTGACGCGTGCGCCGAGCAGTTCGAGCGAACGTAGCGTGTCCGGGCCGCAGATACCGTCCGCGGCCAGGCCGATCTCCCGCTGGAATGCGGTGAGGGCGTCATGGGTGTGCGGACCGAAGTAGCCGTCGACCCGGTGCACATAGAAGCCGAGGTCCTGCAGCCTGCGCTGCAGGGTTGCCACATCGTCGCCGTAGAGCGGCGCGGAGAGCTGGTAGATCAGCGTGCGGGCACCCAGTCGGTAGGAGGCTTCCTTGAGCGCCCGGTACGTGGCCGGTCCGACGACGCCGTCGACCAACAGTCCGCGGTGCTGTTGGAAGGCGCGAACCGCCGAGTCGAGCTGGCGATCGAACGAGGCGTCGATGTCCTTCCAGTACTCTCGCGCATCAGTGTGAACGGTTGCAGCGGAGTGCGTATGCAGGAACCCGAGACTTGCCAGGGTGCTCCGAACCTCGGCGACGGCTGGACCGGTATCGCCGTGACGAAGTCGGTGCATGCGTGAGAGCCCTTTCCTTCCGTCAACCCGGGTACCCACTCATGCGATGGCTACACACCTTCGCACGACCGGAGGTCGGTCGATTGTCTCAGACCCGGACCGGAATTCAGCAATTCCCGGCGTCCAGGCATCCTACGGCGCGTCGTCGAATGACGGCGTTGTTCGGACGTGTCCATGTTCAATCTGCGGCAATCGCGGGGCCCTTCGTGGTTACGCAGGCTACCGCCTCCGGGCCCGTCGCTCATGCCGCGGGTTATGAAACGTCAGATAATGCCGTCGAGTTCACGCAAGAGGGCGGCTTTGCCCTTTGCTCCGACGATTTGCTTGACCGGCTTACCACCGGAAAACAGCATCATAGTGGGCAGCGAAAGGATCTTGTAATCGCGGGCGGTATCCGGATTGGCGTCCACGTCCAGCTTGGCCACGGTGAGCTTGTCCGCGTGCGCGCCCGCGATCTCCTCCAGTACCGGGGCGACCATCTTGCACGGACCGCACCAGTCCGCCCAGAAGTCGACGAGGACAGGCTTCTCGCTGAGCAGCACGTCATCGGCGAAGGACGCGTCGGTCACGGTGACCGTGTTCTCGGACATGGATATCTCCTTGTAGTGCAGAAGTGATGAGATCAGTTGGCGGGCACGGCAACTGGGTTGCCGGCGTGATCCAGGGTGTTCGCGGTGATATCACCCTGTTCGGCCAGCCAGCGCTCGGCGTCGATCGCGGCGCGGCAGCCGGTGCCCGCGGCGGTGATGGCCTGGCGGTAGGTGTGGTCGACCAGATCGCCCGCGGCGAAGACGCCGGGCACCTTGGTGGCCGTCGACGGGTGCTCCACCTGCACGTAGCCCTCGTCGTCCAGCTCCACCTGGCCCTGTACCAGCTCGCTGCGCGGGTCGTGACCGATGGCCACGAACAGGCCGGTCGCGGCGAGTTCGGAGGTTTCGCCGGTGCGGGTGTCGCGCAGTGTCAGGCTCGTCACGCTGGTATCGCCGTTGACCTCGGCAACCTCGGCATTGAGTACGAACTTGATCTTCTCGTTGGCCTTGGCACGCTCCAGCATGATGCGAGAGGCACGGAATTCCTCCCGGCGGTGCACGATGGTCACGCTGCTGGCGAACTTGGTGAGGAAGGTCGCCTCCTCCATCGCGGAGTCGCCGCCGCCGACCACCACGATGTCCTGGCCCTTGAAGAAGAAGCCGTCACAGGTGGCACAGGCGCTGACGCCGCGGCCGAGCAGCTTCTGCTCACCGGGGACGTTCAGATAGCGGGCGGCCGAGCCCATGGCGAGGATCACGGCGTAGGCCCGGTAGGTCTCATCGCCGACGGTGACCGTCTTGATCGGGCCGCTCAGGTCGATGGCGTCCACATCCTCGGTGCGGATATCGGCGCCGAACCGCTTGGCCTGCTCGCGCATCTCCTCCATCAGGTCCGGGCCCATGATGCCCTCACGGAAGCCGGGGAAGTTCTCGACCTCGGTGGTTGTCATCAGCGCGCCACCGAACTGGGTGCCCTCGAAAAGCAGGGGCTGGAGTTCGGCACGGGCGGCGTAGACGGCGGCCGTGTAACCGGCGGGTCCGGAGCCGACAATGATCAAGTCGCGAACTGCGGTGCTCATGTGACCCTTCCGAGGGAGACTGCATTAGACGTGTCGGTCAACAACAGGGTAAACGGTGTTGTTCCCGCGGTTGCGCCCGCTTCCGGCGGCCGGACAGTGGGCTATGACACGTGACGACTGGTTTCGGATGTACATGGGAACTCCCGGGGCACGTCCAGCGCTGGACTCATCTTTCGACCGCCGGTCGACAACGCAATTGTCGTGGCATTCACTATGCCGCCGAAGGTTCGGGGAGGCAGCGGAGCCCACTCGCTAACCGATATCGGTGCGTGCCAACTGCTGGGGATCGTCGGTGCCGCAACCGATTCCGACGACCAGTGCGGTGATCTTGTGCGGGCGTGGACCGGTCAGCAGGATCAGGACGGCGTCCTTGCCCTGGAAGGTGGTATTGGTCGAGCCGAGTACGGTGCGGTCGAGGCCATTGGCGTGTACGCAGCGATTCAGCGCCGCCGGGGTGCCGAGCGCGCCGGTGACATCGTTGCGGCCGAGTGCGCTGAGCGCGACGGTGGCGTCGAATTGGTCACCGAGTTCGACATTGCCGGTGGTCGGCTGTGCGGTCGGTGTGACCTCGGGTCCGCGCATGGTCGCCACCACCACGGCGGCGCAGGCCGCGGCCGCGATGACGGCCGCGGCGGCGAGCCAGCGGAGTCGGCGCGGGCGACGGTCCGCGAGCGGGATCGGTGCGGTGGAGGTTCCCGTGGGTGGGTCGGAGATCGGGGATGCCTCGGAAACCGTTGCGTTGTCGGTGGATTCGGGCCACCCGGCGGTTAACGTTTCGGGCCATGCGGCGGCCGCGGCCAGTTGGTTGATTGTCGCGACCCGCTCGGTGGGCTCCTCGGCCGGGGCGAGGCCGTCGACGAACTCTTCCAGCCGGGCCGCGATATCGGCGGGCATCGGGTGGACGATGCGCTCATCGCGGCCGAGGGTGCGCAATTCGGCGCTGACGTCGTCGAGCGAACTCAGGAAGCGCAAGGCCTCCGGATCGCTGCGGACCGCGGCCCAGAGCTGTTCGCTGAGTTCCGGTGCGACATTGTCGGCGTGTAGGTCGGCGAGCAGTTCCGGCGAGAACGGAGGCTGCGGAACGGATCGCGTCGCCATCGCACCTCCATGGTCCTCGAGTCGATATCGTGGGAGCCCGCACGGCGCGGGCACAGCATGTACATCGTCTGGTTGTCCGTCACTATTAATGACGCAGCTCAGCTACTTCCGGTTCCCCGGATCACGCAGAAATTCCAAGCGTTCTTGCAGCCGCTGCCGACCGCGCGCGCATCGGCTCTTGATCGTGCCCTCGGGGACGCCCAGCAGCGCCGCTGTCTCGGCGACACTACGCCCCTCCAGTTCGACTGCGACGAGCGCGGCTCGCTGATCCTCGGGCAGCGTGAACAGGGCGCGGTCGATGACCAGCGACATCTCCAGCTCGGCGATATCGTCCCTGGTGTCCTTCGGTTCCGGCATGGTCTCCGCCGACAGCGATACCGCTCGGCGGGTCTTATTGCGCCGGATCCGGTCCAGGCAGGCGTTCACCACGATGGCGTGCAGCCAACTGCGCACCTCGGCCTCGGCGCGAAAGGAGGCGGCGGTGCGGTGCGCGGACAGCAGGGCGTCCTGCAGCGAGTCGGCGGCGTCCTCGCGCGTGTAGGAGGTGCGCAGCGCGGTCTGCCAGAGGTGGTCGTTATGGCGGCGCAGGAGTTCGGCGAAGGCATGCCGCTGGCCACGCACATGGGCTTGCAGCAGTTCGGCGTCGGTGAGCTCTTCCGGGACGAACGAACGTTCACGAAACACCACAGGCCGCGCCTTCCCCCCGTGGGAATCGTCGTTCAGTTCGGACGGCAAAACCAACCCCTTGGACAGCTCTCGCGGCGACGACGGACGCGATCGACCATCATCGAGATTTCGCAGCATCCAGGATCGAACAACCAGAACCCGGGAAGCTCCCCTGCTGAGAGCGCGGGATGATCATATCCTCAGTAACGAAATGGCAGCAACCAGAGCAGGCGGGGTGGGGGTGCACGCCGAGTCGGTGCGATATGCCCGGGGGATCGACACCGGCGGGCGAATGCGGGAGCGCGACAACTGGTTTCGCGAGAACGTAGGTAACTCGTCGGGTACGCCCAAAGCGCAACGGCACTCGACGGAGGACCTGAACGCGGGCCTAGCGGGTCTTACTGTCCAGTCTGAATATACGGAGAGCGGTCAAGCTGCGGCGTCGAAGCGGATTTCGGCGATCGAGGTCTGGAACTGGCCACCGGAGTTGCCAAGTCCGGTGATCCACACGAGCACGTAGCGGGCCGCCTGATCGGCGTGGACCGGGATCTCGGTGATGCCGTTCTCTAGTCGTGCCGAGCCGATCAACTGGGTCTGGTCCAGCGTCGGCGATGCCGTCGGCGAGGTGCGGATCTCGACCGAGGTACCCACACTCGGCGAATCGATCGAGACATTGGTCAGCTTGGCCGGACTCGGCAGTGTGGCCAGCAGCCCGACGCCCTTCTTGAGCGCCGGGAACTGCTGGAAGTACTGATCGGTGCGCCAGACGGTGCCCGAATCGTGATCGAGCACCGCCCCCGTACCGCCGACATTGTCCGGCGTGCCCTCCGGGGAGAAGACCGTCACACCGGTCACCGGAACCGGCACCCCACCCGTGGGCGTACCCGTGGTGCCGCCGGTCGTCGGTGCGGGTCCGGGCGAGCTGTTCGTGGTGAGACCGATATTCCGCTGCTCGTTCAGCGGCGCGTCCGAGGCACCCGGTGCGAAGACACTCACCATCCACCAGATGATGATGCCGACGACCAGCGCGGCCAGGATGCCGAGCCCGACCATGATCCACATCATCCGCTGCGAGCGTTCCCGTTCCGCCGCAAGCAATTCCGGATCGGCGAGCGATTCCTCGACGCCGCTCTGCGGACGCTGGCCGAGGCGCAGCACCGGGATGAAGTCGGTCTTTTGATCGACCACCGACGCCTGTTCGAGCACGTGCTGCACGGTCGCCGCGGTGCGCACACCCTTATTCGATTCCAGCGAGCGCACCGCGACCGCCGAAATCTCGAACGGCACCTCGGGTCGGATCTGCCGCGGCTCGACAGGAGTTCCGTCCGAGCCGAAATCGGCCAGCCGCAAGCCGCCGACCGTCGCGGCGGTACCGGTCATACCGCCAGCGCGGATCGGCCAGCGCGCGGTCATCAGCGCGTAGAGCATGGCGCCGAGGCCGCGCACATCGGACTGCGCGTCGGAATCGGACAGGGTGCCGGGGAATGCGAGCACCGCATCACCGGTCGCGCTGATCCGGACTCGATCCGGATGGTCGATGGACAGCGAACCACCGCCGCGGTGCGCCAGCTCGGCGGCCGAGGCCAGTGCCCGGATGGCTCTGGCGGCACCGATCGGCGACGGCACCGTCTCGGCCATTTCGCGCAGCGACCGGCCCGGCGTCCACTCGGCCACCACGATGCCGCCGGAGCTGCCGCGCACCACATCCAGCACGCGGGCCAGGCCCGGCGAGTTGATCCGGCCGAGGCGCAGCGTGCGCGACAGGATGGCCTGCGGACCGTCGTGGCCGGAGTTGTCGCTGGCCTTCTGATCGGCGTCGACGAAGGTGAGCGCGACCTCGCGGTCGAGCTTGATATCGAGCGCCTGCCAGAATTTGAGCCCACGGGAACCGCCGTGGCTGGCCAGCAGCCGGTAGCGGCCGCCCGCGACCGATGCGCCCGGAATCAGCTTGGGGCCGCGTGGTGTACGTCGACCGGCCGAATCGCCGCCGCTCATCGGCGGCAGCTGCGGCGGGATCGGGATCATCCCGGTGTCGTACATCGGATCGCGCTGCGGCGCCTCCCGCGGTTGCTCACCGGATCCGGGCCCCGAATCGTGCCCAGGCGGACCCTCGGCCGCCTGGTTCGCGTATGCGGGATCGGAGGCCTCCCCGGTGGACGGAACATCTGTGGAGAGCCCGCCTGCCTTGGTCGCAGCGGATTCGGCGGCTGGGACGCCGCCCAGCGCCGCGTCGTCGCTCACCCTCGTTCCTCCTTCGCCCTGAGATGTCGAAGTTCCGGCGAACTCGTCACTTGTGCTTCTCTGCCGAACAGGGTACGGGAACTCACCCATACCGGTGCTGTCAACGGTGTGAGCTCTGATCACGGGTAGCACCATGGTCTGGGCATCCATGTACGGGTCGAAGCCCGGGTATGTCACATACGGCTCAGGCCGCCGGAACACCTGCGTCGCGTATTCGTCCTCGACCGGACCCTCGAGGTCGAGATCCGGTGCGGGCGGGGTGAAGCCGAGGCGCCGCGAGATGGCCACGGTGATCGCGACGATCTCTGGAATACCAGCGAGTCGCATCAGCCCGAACGCGACCGCGAACATGACGATCGCCGATATCGTCACCCGGATCAGCGAACCCGGTCCGCCGGAGAGCCGGTCCAGCCCGAGCACCTTGTCCACGATGAGCATGACCGCGCCGCCCGCGACCGAGGCGAGCAGGACGCGGGTCACCGTGCGTCCGACATTGACCATGCGCAGATCGCCGAGACTCTGGTGCAGCAGATAGCCGCCGATGATGGCACCGGCCAGGAAGCCGAGACCGGTCGCGACACCGAGGATGATCACGACTTGATCGCTGCTGCTCGCGAGGAACGGTGCCAGCACCGAGAACAGGATCTTGATCGTGGTGATGCCGAGGATGATCCAGGTCGGGGTCCAGGCCTGCTCCCTGGCGTAGAAGACGCGCAGGTGGATCAGCACCAGGGAGTACGGGATGAGCGCGAAGGCCGACCAGCTCACCGCCTCACCGAGACGTTCCGCGTCACCGGAGAAGCGGGCGTAGCCGAACAGCGCCTCGCCGACCTGTGGTCCGGCGAGCGTCAGGAAGGTGACCACCGGAACCAGGGCGATCATCGTCAACCGGGTCGCGACGGACAGATCGTCCACCACGGCCGGGGTGTCGTCGGCGGCCGCATTGCGGCTCAGCCGGGGCATGATCGCGGTCAGCAGCGTGACACCGAGTACGCCGTACGGCAATTGGAGCAGCGCCCAGGCGTTGGTGTAGATCGCCGGTCCGGCCGCATCGGCCGCCGAGGCGATGTGGTTCGAGACGATCAGACCCACCTGGCTGATCACCACGTACACGATGATGGCCGAGCCCATCTTGCCGAACTGCCTGAGCCGCGCGTCGATGCCCCACAGCGGGCGCAGATCGATATTGTTGCGCCGGATCGCGGGCAGCAGGCTCAGCGCCTGGGTGGCGACGCCGAGGGTGATTCCGCCACCGAGGACCAGCAGTTTCGGATCACTCATCCGGACCGGATCCAGGGTGATCTCACCCGGTGTCAGGGCGTAGAGGGCCAGTACGACCAGCACGACGACGTTATTGAGGACGGGTGCCCAGGCGCCCGGTTTGAAGTTCTGCCGGGTATTCAGGATCGCCGTGAACAGCGCCGACATGCCATAGAAGAGGATGGCGGGTACCAGCAGATAGGTCAGCGCCGTCGTCAGCTCGGTATTGACCTTGCCGTCGGAGGAGACGAATACCCTGGTCGCCAGCACCGGCGTGGCCGCGGCGGCGAACAGCGTGGCCGCGGCGAGTACCGCGAAGGCGGCGGTCACCAGCCTGCGGACGAAGGCGGCGCCGCCATCGTCGTCCTCTTGTTCGGCGCGTACCAGCGTCGGCACCACCATCGCGGTGAGCACCGCGCCGAGCACGAGCTCGGTGATCATATTCGGGATCAGGTTGGCCGAGGTGTAGGCACTGGCGATGGCCGGGCCGAGCGCGGTCAGCAGCAGCAGCTGTTTGCCGAATCCGGTGACCCGGCTGATCAGGGTCGCGATCGCGATCGAACCGGAGTCGCGCAGCAGTCGCGAACTAGCGCTCTGCTTGGTTTCGGTGGCGACCGACGCCGCGGCGGGCTCGGCGGGCCATTCCTGGGTGCGCGGGCGGTTGCCCGGCTCCCGGGGCGGACGCTGTTGTTCCACCGGTGGCTGCCGATCGACATGCGGTCGTTCGATCGGTGGCTGCCGCGTCACGGCGGGCTGCGGCGGCGGTGTCTGATAGCTCGGCCGCGGCGCCTGATAGTTCGGCGGCGGCGCGAAACGCTGGGGTGGCACCCGCGGCGGCTGCCCCTGCGGTCCGGGGGCCGGCTGGCCGGGCGGCATCGGGCGCGGCCGAGCCGGGCCGGGTGGTGGTCCGGCCGGGTATTGGCGCTGGCCCGGATGCGATTGCTGGCCGGGATGTGGCCGGGGGTCGGGATATTGCTGGGCGTCCGGGTGCTGCTGGGGCCGGGGCCCCGGCCGCTGCGGCGGCGCCGGTTGGCGGGGCAATGCGCCCGACGGTGGCGCCATCGGTCCGTTGGGCGGCGGCGCGGGTTGACGAGGCAGTGCACCCGACGGTGGCGCCATCGGTCCGGTGGGCGGCTGGACGACGCGCGGTCCCGGGCGGGCCGGTGGCACCGGACGCGGCGGTTGGCCGGGGCGGCTCACCTGGGGGACGCGCGGTGCATCGCCGTAGTGGTCATCGGGAGTCATATCCGCGTCCTCCGGTTCTTCCGGTGACTGCGCCAGGCGCCGCTCCCAGGGTGCCGCGGGCGCCCGGCGGGCCTGGGGTCCGTCGGGCCGATCAACAGGTCGTTGCCGATGAGCGGATAGATCATCGTCGCTCATCGTGCCTCCTGCGCCATGCTGTCCCCCCGCCACCCGGCCGATGGCGTCCAGGGTGTTACGCGATTGTCCTCCACGATGCCATGACAGGTGCGGGGTCGGTACCGATCAGGGGCGGCCGACTGCTTGCGGGTCGGTCGAACAGACTCAGCGACGACAGCCGAGCACAAGCGAGGTGTCGTCGTCCTCATCTCGCCTCCTGCTGCTCCTGCTGCCGTAGTACGCGCTGGCGCGCTCGCCGATACCTGTTCACCCGGCGCCGGGTGCCGGGATCGAATCCTTCGTCGGCCGGATCCGGCTGTCCGCGGAACCGGCGCCACAACCGGCGCCCGGCCAACAGGAACAGCAGTATTCCGGCACACGCCGTAATTATCGCCAAGGTCTGACCGTAGGCGTTCGAACGCACCGAGACCGAGGTGGGATTGCCGAGTGCGACACCGTCGGGCGTGGTAAGGGAGATCGGAATGACCAGGTTACGGCTATCGCTGACCTCGGTCGGAATCTGGAACGACCGGCTCCCGGTGGGCGGCAGTGTTTCCTCACCGGGATCAGTGATCTTCGTCTCCGTCGGTGCCTCGATCCGGAACCTGATCCGGATCGCCACCGGCAGCTCGTTGCGCGCGACCAATAGCAATGGGCTCTGTTCGGAGGCCAGCGTGTACACCCCGCCGGGCGGCAACACCGTGACCGAACCATAGAGCCGGTCCATCGTGCGCGCCGTCTGGTCGAGGCGGCGCTGGGCATAGGTGTCCGGCTGCGCCGAATCGCCGGTGCGGCGGTCCGAAAGCGTCAGTACGCGCAGCAGGTCGTCGCGCAGCGGGGTCAGGAATTGGCGCGGTGTCGGCTCGTTCTCGGGCACCTCGACGAGTGCGCGCATGAGTTCGGTGATTCGGCGACCCTGGTCGCGGACCGCGGGTACCAAGCGATCCGGGACGGCGTCGTGGGCAGCCTGCGGCAGATAGTCGGGTTCGTGCGGCTGCGCGTCGGGCGGCTCGGCGACCAACTCGGCGAGCGTGCGCGGGGTGGCGAGATTGTTGCGCAGCAGCAGTTCGACCTGTTTGAGGATGGCGGCGGCCTCTTCCCGGTTCGCGCCCCACTGCTGCGGTGGCACCAGCAATTGCGAACGCGGGCGGTTCGGCTCCGGGTTCAGCGCGGTCCAGGTGATGGCGCCCAATGCGTCCTGCAGCCGGGCCATCCGGGAGTCGTTGGTGACGTCGTAGCGCACCCGGGACGGGGTGAACGACGGTGTCGGCGGATTGGAGCCGACCGCGGCGAGGGCGGTCGCGGACCAGATGTCGAAGGTCGCCGCGTGCAAGGCCGGATCGGCGGGGGTCGCCGGTTGGGCTGCGGCACCGGCGGCCGGCGTGCTCGAAGTGGTTGCGCCGGGCCCGGATGTGCTGGTAGCGGATGTGCTGGGCGTCGCGCTCGGCTGCGGTTCCGGTTCCGGTGGCGCCTCCGCCGTACCGTTCGGCGGGACCGGCACCGGGGCGATTTCGGCGAGGCGCACCACATCGGGCGTGTTCGTCTCCGGCAGCGGCGGACTCGTGGTGTAGGTCTGGTTGGCGGTGCTCTGATTGCCGTTGATCCGTCCGGTGGTCGCCGGCTGTTGCGACGCCGCGGTGGTACCGGCCGTGCCGAGCGGGACGGCGGCGGTGTCGGCCAGTACCGCGGTTCCGAAACCGTGGCTGCGCAACAACATTCCCGCACTGCCATCGATCGAGCCGGAATCGGGCACGCTCACCCCGCGCACCGATTTGGTGGCCAGGATCGAGTCGACGATATCGGCGGGTGCGTCCAGCGCGCGGGCGGACAGGTCGGGATCGTTGACCGCGGCCAGTGCCGTCACATCGACCTGCGCGAACGGCAGTGCGACCGTGCAGACCGAGGCCGCGACCGCGCGCAGCCGGTCCAGCCAGGTCTGGGCCTGATCGGCACCGGAGCCCGCCCTGGTCGCGCCGTCCGGATCGGACGGGCTGGCCAGCACGCGATAGCCCTTGGTCATGGCCTGTGCGGTGATCAGCAGATCGGGATCGACCGCGACGCAGACCGCCGAGGTCAGCGTCCGATCGCGGGTGGCCGGATTGGTGCCGAGTACCGATTCCAATGCGCCGAGCAACTGGTCGAGGCGCCCGCCCTTGCCCAGGGATGCGGCCAATTCGTCATCGGTGAGCTCGGCCTTCCCATTGACCGAGCCGGGGACGCCCGCCACCAGTCGCGGACGGTCGGCAAGCGGCCACAGCAGCGTCGTCGCGACCGGCGCATCGGGCGCCGGCTGGGCCGCGGCACCGGAGGCGTCGGCCGCTGGCGGGACGCCGAGTACCGGGAGCAGGAACCGGGCGTCGTCGAGGCGGGCCTGTGTGCCGTAGGCCGGTTCCCCGTTGACGTTCAGCAGCAGCGGATAGACGCCGGGCTTGGTGATGTCGAGGGCGGCGGAGCTGGCGGAGCGCAGCGCGATGCTGATCGTGAACTGTTTGCGCTGCCCGGGACTCAAACGTTCGGCGATGTCCTCGAACGGGCCGGTCACGTCGTAGTTGACCTGGTCGAGCCGCAGTGTCGAGCGCAGCGCGCTCGGTGTCGCGACCGCGGCGGCGCGTTGGATGCGGACGCTGATGTCCTCGACCACCCGATCGCCGATATTGGTCACGGTGCCCGCGACCGTGAGGGTGGGGTCGCTGGTCGTGGTCACCGCGGACGGATTCACCGAATCCAGGGTCAGCTTCAGGAATTTCGGCGACGACGAACTATTCGGCGTCGTCGGCTGAGCGGTGGCGTGCTGGGCGATCAGCACCGGTAGCGCCGTCGCCGAGCCGAGAATGGTCAGGACCGCCACGATGATCCGGAACAGGCCCACCCGTTGCCCGGCCACCACCCCCAACGGAATCGCTGCGCGATGCCGAAAAGTCTGGGTCATCGCTTGCCGGTCTCCATCCGGTCGATCATCCGGTTCGCCACTTCGGCGAGGCGCCGCTCATCGGCGTAGGCCAGCCGAGAATCCAGTTCGCTCAATGGAACCCATGCGACCTGTGTGACCTCGACATCGGCGTCGGAGAGTTCACCACCGATGGAGCGCAGCAGATAATGATGCACGGTCTTGTGTACCCGGCGACCCTCGGTGACGAACCAGTAATCGATGCTGCCGAGTTCGGCGACCACGATTCCGTTGATTCCGGTCTCCTCGGCGACCTCGCGGATCGCGGTCTGCTCGGGCGTCTCCCCCTCTTCGATATGTCCCTTGGGCAGCGACCACAGCAGTCTGCCACGCCGATCGGTGCGCCCGATCAGTGCCGCACTGCGATTCTCGCTCGGCCCGTCCAACCCGTCGACGACAAGTCCACCCGCCGAGGTTTCCCGTACCGTGCGCATGCGCGGTTTCGCCGCGTTGGCGGCCGAACCGCGGCGCCGGGGCTGGCGGCGTCGACTGTTCGCGCGATCGGCCGGAGACACCACGCAATCCTACTGTGTTGGATTTGCAGCACCTGCGGTGCTGCGTGTTGGCGGCCCTGAATGTCAGCATCGCGTAGCGATTCGATGAGGGGTGGTGGTCGGGCGACGGGTGGGCCTCGCGTCCGAGCCGTCGAGACTCGCGACTGCGTCGAATGCGCTTCGACGACTCGGCTGAGTTCGA